>JANYFV010000283.1 GCA_025359635.1 Undibacterium sp.
CGCGCTTGCCATCGACCAGTACGTGTTTCTCGTCGAGGTGCCATCCGCGTGGGCGCACTACCAGAGTCGCAATGGTATCGTTGAGCTTATAGCTTTTGCCATTTTGCTCCATGCTGATGGTGCGACGTACCGCATCACGCATATTAATCTGACCGGTAATCTGGTTATCCCAATTTGGCGTATTGGAATCTTCAAAATCGGTCATGTAACTGTCTGCGCCAGAATTGAAAGCGTTGATGACCATCTTGCGTTCAACTGGACCAGTGATTTCTACACGACGACATTCCAATGCTTTGGGTATTGGCGCAATCTTCCAGTCACCTTCACGGATATGTTGAGTCTCCGATAAAAAATCCGGCAATTCGCCTGCATCCAGACGCGCTGCGCGCGCTGTTCTTGCGGAAAGTAATTCCTGACGGCGCGGTTCAAATGCACGGCTTAATTTGGCGACTAAGGCCAATGCATCCGGTGTCAATATTTGTTCAAAATCAGGCTTGATTTCACCTGTAATTTGCATGCCTGCTGGCAGTGTTAATTGCGTCATTATGTGCTCCATTTCAATAAAAAATAAAAATCCAAGTGTTCCGATTGCCATTCATAAATTCGAGTACATCAAGTAGGCTGCTGTGCTCTCCGTGCAGTCTCGCGCTCGATTTTTCTTATGGTGTGGCAAGCCGATTGAACCAAAAAAGTAGTGTATCCAAAACAGGTAGTGCAAAAAGGTGCCACGACAATTGATCGAGACAAATAAGATGTTCTTCACAGGCAAAGCAAAAGTGCCAGGTGCCACTTGATACGCTTCCGGTGCGGTCTCACTTTTTTTAACTGTTTCTACAAACAAGAGATGGTAGATATAGCAAGCACTGTTAGAGCAGTATATTCAATAATATTATGCGAATAATGCGACGTTTTATCACTTTATCTTTGCGTTTTAGTTAAAGATGAAACCATTTATAGATAAAAAGCTTTATATTTGTAATCAATTCTACATCGACACATTTTATTCAAAAGCTACCGCCATGGATCAATTCAAACAAATTTCCACTTTTGCCGAAGTTGCCGCCAGGGGTAGTCTATCTGCGGCTGCGCGTGCCGAAGGTGTTGCACCAGCCATGATAGGCCGCAGACTTGATGCCTTGGAAGAGAGACTCGATGTCAAACTTTTGCAAAGGACAACAAGAAAAATCGCTCTAACGACTGAAGGAGCTGCGTTCCTGGAAGATTGTCAGCGCATCTTGGCAGAATTGGAGGAAGCAGAAACAGCTGTTTCTGAACGTAGCGCAAGAGCAAGTGGACAACTAACGATTTCGGCGCCTGCAGGTTTCGGACGCCAGCACGTCGCGCCCTTAGTGCCTTCATTTTTAAGCGAAAATCGGGAAGTCAAACTGACACTCAGTCTCAATGATCGCGTAGTCGATCTGATTGGCGAGGGAATTGACGTGGCGATAAGGATCGCCTCACTGAGCGACTCCAATCTGATCGGCGTCAAACTAGCAGACAATAAACGCGTGGTTGTGGCTTCACCCTCTTACGTCAAACGCCATGGTGCACCAATGACGCTAGATGAATTGAGCAACCACAATTGCCTGGCCATCAGTAGCGATGGCAGCCAACGTGGCTGGACTTTTCGCCAAAATGGTAAAAATATAGTCTTAAAGGTAGACGGCAATATGGTTTGCAACGATGGCGAAGTACTACACGACTGGGCACTGTCGGGTAAAGGATTGGCCTGGCGTTCGATGTGGGAAGTGGGTAGCGAAATAGAAAGCGGCAAACTAGTCACCGTGCTGGACGAATTTAATGCTCCGGGCAATGACATCTACGCCATTTTTGCCCAACGTCGACACTTACCGTTGCGCATCCGCGCCTTTGTTGATTTTTTACGGCACGCCTATAGCAAACCCAACTACTGGCAAAAAACCGAATAAAAAAACGGGCAATTGCTTGCCCGTTCAAATTGACAGTGAACGTATTTTTAAAACTCTTCCCAATCGTCTCCCTTTGCTTGCGCCGGTTCTTTCTTCTCGCTGACAGTTGAGGAATGCGCGATGGACTTGGTTGCCTTCTTGACCGCCGCAGGTTTCTTTACAGGCGCCGGTTTCACACGCAATTCCGATGAATGAGTGCGGTGATCTGAATCCGATGCATCCACTTTGAAGATGCTGACCGCCTGATTCAAATTATTTGCCTGCTCCTCCATACTGGTTGCCGCCGCTGCGGCTTGCTCGACCAAGGCGGCGTTCTGCTGCGTGGCTTCATCCATGTTGGTGATGGCCAGATTCACTTGCGAAATACCGTCGCTTTGCTCGGCACTTGCCGCAGTGATTTCTGCCATGATGTCCGCAACACCTTTGATAGAGTCGACTATTTCGTCCATGGTCTTACCGGCATCATCCACCAAACGTGAACCGACATCGACTTTCTCTACCGAGTCATTGATTAACTCTTTAATCTCTTTTGCCGCGCTG
This sequence comes from Undibacterium sp., assembly GCA_025359635.1. Classification (GTDB taxonomy): domain Bacteria; phylum Pseudomonadota; class Gammaproteobacteria; order Burkholderiales; family Burkholderiaceae_D; genus Undibacterium. The sequence continues at coordinate 2,469 of JANYFV010000283.1, forward strand.
GCTGAACGTTGTGCCAGATTGCGCACTTCAGTCGCGACAACGGCGAAACCACGCCCCTGTTCGCCTGCACGGGCCGCCTCGACCGCCGCATTCAAGGCAAGAATATTGGTTTGAAACGCAATGCCATCTATGACGCCGATAATATCGACAATTTTTCTTGAGCTGTCTTTTATCGACGACATGGTGTGGACAACATTTCCAACCACCTGGCCGCCTTTACTTGCCACGTCGGAGGCTTTTAGCGCCAATGTATTTGCCTGGCGGGCGTTATCGGCATTTTGTTGAACAGTTGATGTTAATTCTTCCATCGACGATGCCGTTTCTTCCAAGCTCGCCGCTTGATTTTCAGTACGGGAAGACAAATCCATATTGCCACTGGCAATTTCTGCGGACGATACTGCGATCGACGCGCTTCCCTGTCTTACAGTGGTCACAGTTTGAACCAAGCTCTGGCGCATATTTTCTAGACCGTCGAGTAATTGGCCCATTTCGTCTTTCGACTTAGGTTTAATCTGATGGGAGAGGTCGCCTTTACCGATTGCACCAAACTGTTCGAGAAGAAATTTTAAAGGATTGGAAATCGCTTGTAGTAAAAAGTAGGCCGATAAGAAAACTGTCAACAAGCCAGCAAGGACGCCAAGAATATCTACCCATACAAATAAGGTAAATGCGTCCTGACTCTCTTTCAGTAGTTTTTCAGCGCTTTTGAATTGATATGTGCCAAGGGAATCATCTTTGTTGGCGTATGACGAAAATAATCCTGGAATCAAGGTCATATTAATCTTGTCGGCCTCATCTTTGTTTCCAGCCTTAATAGCCGCCAACATTGGAACCAAACCCTCTTTCATGAATTGATCTCTCGCTCGCACAACGTCGTCAGAAAGTAATTTTTCGTCAGCGTCCTGCGGCAAACTCAGGTATTTTCTCCAACTCTCATCAGATTTGCTAATAAAACCCTCAGATCGCTTGATGGTATCGGCAGCATCAGGAAATTCCGGATGAGCAATGGCTCTATCCAAAGCAGTACGCGCTCTCAATAACAAAACTCTGGACGATCCTATGCTTTCAACGGATGGCATCTGATTAGTAAAAATTTCCTGAATGACAGCATTACTATTTCGTACACCATAAATGCCCATGGCACCGCCGATGGTCAGCATCACACCCATGACCGCCATCGTCGCAATTAAGCGCAATTTAATTGTTACGTTAAACATATTAATTTCCTCTTATCTTTGAGATCATGAAAAAATCTTTTGGCACGATACTAAAAATTTTGATATTGACAGTTGTTTATTAACAATCTTAGCTTAAATCATTAAGAAATCAGTATAAATAAGTTTATATATATTCAGTAAAAAACATTTTTAACTGACAAAAAAAAATCCCCGACATGTCGGGGACTTTTATCTGAGCAACTTTAACAAGTTACATCTGAAGGATCTATTAGATACCTTGGATGTTAGAAGCTTGTTTGCCTTTAGGGCCAGTTGTCACGTCGAAAGAAACGCGTTGATTTTCTTTCAATGATTTGAAGCCTGCTGATACGATCGCAGAGAAATGAGCGAACAAATCTTCGCCGCCTTCGTCAGGAGTAATGAAACCAAAACCTTTAGAATCATTGAACCATTTAACAATACCTGTTGCCATTACAATTTCCTATTATTCAGTTAATGTGGGCATATGCCCGAAGATCGTTTCAACCAAGCAAGAAATGACAGACTGATACTGCACTGCTACCTAGAATCTCAACGACATTGCGATTATACGCACAAATTTTCAAGAAAGTAAAATTTAATTCAAAACAATTCCTTTCCATCTTAAAAAAGCAATATCAATTGCTATACAGACCACAATCCAGATTTTAAGATCGTTAAGAAAAAAATTTACTCATCTATTTTTTTCTTATTGATTG
>JANYFV010000299.1 GCA_025359635.1 Undibacterium sp.
ATATAGCTCATTTGTATGCCAATTTTGTCCGCCATAAAACCTTGCAACCAGCTGACGATACCACCGCCCATAATCATCATGATCAGGAAGTTACTGCCTTGGCCGGTATGTTTGCCTAGTCCGCTAATTGCAAGTGTAAAAATACATGGCCACAGCGTGCTGCAAAATAGGCCGATGCTGGTAAAGGCGTAGATGCTGAGCATGCCGCTGGTGCTCATACCGATGATCAGACCGGCGATACCCAGCAAGGAAAAAATTTGCAGCATCTTTGCCGGATTGCCTTGGCTAGCCACATCCGCTGCGATCAATACCAGGACTATCGCACCGTAAACATAAAAGTGACTCAGGTCGTGCTTGGCAATCGCATTGACCGTCAGGAATACACAGAAGGCCAGATACGGCGCCAAAAATTTTGCCATTTTTGCCGCACTCGCTTTGAGGTTAAATGCCTCCACCGCGCCGGTCCAGCGGCCTATCATTAAGCTTGCCCAATATAGCGAGATGAAAGGTGCGATATCTTTGGTCTGATAGCCTTGTTTCAATTCCATGTAGGCAGGCAGGTTACTCGCGGTGGAAACCTCTACACCTACATACAAGAAAATCGCCAGCATACCCATCAACAATTGCGGAAATTGCAGTGCCGACGTGTGCTTGTCGTTGGTGATTGTTTGTTCATATTCTTCCAATGCCGGGCGATCAGGAATCGAAGAAAATTTCAAGAACACTGCCACCAATAAAAACGCCGCGCCTAGTATCAGATACGGTATTTTCACGCTCTCGATGTTCATCGTGCTGATTGCGGAATTGGCCGCAGAAGGTGCGCCAAAGATCGCGAAACTGACGACCAATGGGCCTATCGTGGTACCGAAATTATTCACCCCGCCCGCCAGAGTCAGGCGCTGCGAACCAGTGGCACGCGTGCCCAGGGCAATCGCCAAAGGATTGGCCGCAGTTTGCTGTAAAGAGAAACCCAAACCGACAATGAATAGGCCAGACAACATCAGCTCAAACGAGCCAGTGTTGGCGGCCGGATAAAACAACAGCGTACCCAAGGCAGAAATAAGCAGACCCAAGGCCAGGCCATTTTTATAACCGATGCGATTGATCAGATCTTCCTTGAGCAGTGACGAGACCAATAAATACAGCAGCGATCCGACCGTGTAGGCGACGTAAAACGCGAGAGATACAAACTGACTTTGCGTTTGCGTCAAATGAAAAGCCTGCTTGAAAACAGGGATCAAGATGTCGTTGCTGGCCGCAACAAAACCCCAGAAAAAGAAGACAGTGACCAGCGGCGAAAATTGTGTCCACTGGGTATGTGCTTGTTTGGATGTCATGGTCATTATTCAGGTTAATTGAGGTGTTACTTTATGCGATTTATTCAGTTCACCATGTCGTCAATAGAAACTATTAGCCGTAGACTGAACAGTGAGCTATATTTAAAGGATTAAGGAAGCGCGGATTTAATCGTCATCCCCGAATGATGTAGTCGGAGATCCAGTATTCATGCTACTTCGTGCGAAGCACGACTAAAATATCGCTTCGCGAATAAAGCGAAAACTGGATCCCCGCCTGCGCGAGGATGACGAAATCGAATAAATCCGTGCTTCCTTAAAACTTAGCCCGGACACCAACACTATACCGCGCACCATTTTCATACACACCTAGCGGCAAGCCGTCATTGGTATTGATGCGCACCAAGGCGTTGTTCAAATTCACCGCTGAGGCAAACACACTGATTTTCGGTGTGATGTCGTAGCTGGCAGTCGCATCCCATTGACCGTAGGAACTATTCACCACTTGTCCGCCCATAGTCTGTCCGCCAAAAGAACTGGAGCGATAATTGTACGACAGACGTGTGCTGATCCCGCTCTTTTCATAATAAGCGCTAGCGTTGAACTGATCCCTGGAATTGCCAACCACTTTCAAACCTGGCGTACCAGATTTAGCATCGGTAAATGTGTAGTTGAAGGTAGCACCAAAACCGCTGTTACCAAAAGACTGCTGCCACTGCACTTCAAAACCCTTGATGTCAGCACCTTTATCTGCATTATGTGGTCGCGTGACGGTATAGGTACTGCCGTTAACGACTTCAGACGCAGCGCTGGTGAAGGTGAAAGTATCGAGCTGCTTGACAAAGGCGGTCGCCGAGACCAGTGAAGCATCAGAGAAGTACCATTCCGCACCTACCTCTGCCTGATTCGAGTGTATCGGTTTGAGCATAGGGTTGCCGGCAGTTGCTTTAGAAAGAACCGTGCCATCCACAATAAAAGCCGGGCTGAGTAAATCGAAAGTCTGGCGTGCCATAGCTTTTGACACGGCAGCGCGAATGATCAAATCTTTTTGCAAATCAAACACCACATTCAGGCTAGGCAAGACGTCGTTATAGTTATTCCCCACGCTAATCGGTGAATATCCGATGCTGTCATTGCCAAGATAGCCGGAAGAAGTCTGCTGCGTCTTAATCAGGCGCACACCAAAATCACCACGGAATTTATCAAGTGCGTAATCAGCCTTGGCATACACCGCAGTGATTTTTTCGTTGATTTTGTAATCCTCGCTAAATTTTGGTTTGTAAGTCATGGCTTGATCAAACATCGGAATGCCTTTGCTCGCCACCAGGCCATCATCAAACCAGGCGTATTGCGTCAGTGCGCCTGGTGAGCCGGCTGCCTGGCTTAACATCGGCGATGCGCCAGTGGAAAGATCCGCCAAAGAGAGCGACTGCCAGCCAGGCGATCCAGGACCTGCAGAGCCTTGAATCCGTGTGTTTTGCAAAGTATTATCGCGGTATTTCAGACCCACTTTGACGTCCTTGATAGCCGAACCAGTGAGCTCAAAAGTCACGTCGCCCTGGGCATAATTCTCTTTGCCTTCCATCTTGCGGATACGGTCATCGCCCGACTTCAGGGTGAGTGTTTTAGGATCTAGCGGATTGATGTCGAGGTACTTCACACCAAAATGATCTGGCCCCATATCGATCTGGGTACGAGTATCACCTTCCATCCAGAAATGCCTGTCGTGCGAGCTGCCACCGGTGCTATCGGTAGTACCGACCTGGCCATGCAATTTAAAGTTATCGCCTTCGTAGTTAGTGTCCAGATCCAGCACATTGGTCTTGATATACGATTTGCGATAAATCGGTTCAAACGAAACACCGTTATGCGGGCCCAAAATTCCGCCAACCAGAGCCTTGGTGCCATCAGAGGTGGTGATAAATTTTGGATCAACAACCGCGATATTGCCATTGACTGCGAGACCACCGGCCTGCCATAGATAATTTTGATTATTATTATCCATCTTCATATCGGAATTCATGGCATTCAAGACGATGTCCGTATCGTGATTCGGTTTGAATTCCATGGTCATGTTGGTCGTGGTGCGTTCACGATCCTGACGGAAAATGGCTGAGCCGCCGCCCCAAGCCGCATAGGCTGGAGTCGATACCCCATGTTGATCAACGACGTTATATTTTCCATCGTCAAAAAACTCCAGACCATCACGGCGCATCGTGCGCTTTTGATTGCTGACCGAAAGCAAGATGCCGAACGTCTTGTCATCGCTCTTCCAGTTCACCATGCCAGAAAGTTGCGGATCGGTTTTACCCGGCAATTTGCTATACACACCTTCAACTGCCGCTGCAGCGGTAAACTGATCTTTAAAATCCAACGGCTTGCGGGTTTTCACATTCACCAAACCACCGATACTGCCTTCATCCATGTCCGCCGAAGGGCTCTTGTAGACGTTCAGGCTAGCGACGATTTCCGAAGGCAAAACGTCATAATTGAAGCTACGCGTTTGCTTTTCATTGATCCACCATTCAGCTGATGAAACGGCTTGGCCATTCAACTGTGTCATATTCAAATTCTTATCCGTACCGCGAACAAAAATCGCCTTACCCTCGCCCCAGCTACGGTCTACTGAAATACCAGGTACACGTTGCAAAGAATCCGCCACATTTTTATCCGGGAACTTACCCAGATCTTCCGCATTTACGGTATCGACGATATTTTGTGCATCACGTTTTCCTGCCAGGTTTTTTTTCAAAGTATCGCGAATACCGCGCACTTCGATGACTTGTGCAGTATCGGTTTTTGCCGCTGGAGTAGCTGCTACTTCCTGTGTAGTTTGTGGCACATCTTCGGTCGCGTAACCAGTTTGAACTGCGACGCTTCCCACCATCAATGCAATCAGATTGGGTAATAGTTTCTTCTTAAATTGCGGCTGAGTCATGTAAAGTCTCCTTGTGATATTTCTAGTTGGTAAAATAAAAAAACAATAAAAAACAATAAAAAAACGTGACTATTCAGTCGCTATGATGCCGATATCAAATTCCTTCGTTATCGTCATACCGGACTTGATCCGGCATGACGGTTAATGAAGGTTTTCGCACTTTAAAAATGGTCGTTTCATAGAGGCTGAACAGTCCCAAAAAAACAATAAATAATAGCGTTCAAAAAAATACAAAAAACGTCAAACAACAACTAGGTCCGGCCACGTTATGCCAACCCTTAACGCGGCGAAAAAAATCATTCCCAATAACACATCAAAAAACCCGACGCCCAAATTAATGATTGGGCGTCGGAAAGAATCATACGACTTGGGGGAGGTACGATTATTTACGCTGTGGCTTGTACCACGACGCAAATCCAGTTTGAATTTGCAGAGCAGCATCCTTGCTCGTCAAATTCCCATTTAAGACCTGAGCGTTGACGCTCCACAATTCATTTTCCATATTCGGCAGACCACGACTGAGCACTTGCGCATTAATTCTCATCGTCGATTCGCAGTTGCTACGCCACTGCACCATTTGCTTCCCTATCGGGTCACGCACTGCGATCAGGTGATTCGACGGTGAGAAGAAACCTGTTACCCGATTGGTATACATATCGGCAAATTCTTGCGAGCCCAGCCATTCCAAAAATTGATAGGCGTCACTCTTATTTTTCGTTTTTCGATTAATGCCGATACCGATATCCATGTGATCTGAAATAAAACACTTATCACCAAGCGTGCGTACCGGCGGGGCGAATACTCCCAGTTCCAGATCTGCGGTCTGATTAAAATAAGAAATATCCCAGGAACCCATCGGATAAATTGCGGCGCGACCTGAGGCGAACAATTTTTGGCTATCGCTATAAGTTTGCGTACTGGCGGATTTCGACAAATATCCACTCAATTTCGCCTCATATTCAAAAACCGCGAGGAACTGCGGATCAATAAATTTTGCTTTGCCAGAAATCAACGCTTTACGCCCTTCTTCACCATGCCAGTAATTCGGCCCGATGTTGGTAAACACAGTTTGCGTCGCTTCCCATTTATCCGCCGTGCCTAGCGCCAGCGGCAGATAGGTGCCATTTTTTTTCACCGCATCAAGCACAGAAAAAAACTCCGCCTCGGTTTTTGGCACTTGTAAATTAAGTTTTCTAAAGATATTTTTATTGTAGAGAAAACCGTGTATCACCGAGGCGACCGGCATACAAAAAGTGTTTTTCTCATCGTCGCTTTGCCAGGCCAACAGAGCGGAAGAGGTGAAATTTTCCATGCCTGGTTTACCGTCCAATTTCTCCAGGTAGCCTTTACGAAACAAAGCCTGCGAAGCGTCGAAAGGGCGGCATGCGATCAAATCACCGGCCGTGCCATTGCCTAGCCGCCCTACCAACGCAGCGTCATATTCAGTCGGCGCTGTCGGCGAAAATTTGATGTCTATGCCTGCATGCATTTTAGTGAACGCAGGAATTAAGACGGTTTCCCACAAGGCCTTGTCATCGACACGCCAACTTTCAATCACCAGCGTGCCAGCCTTCACACCATGGGCGAAAGACAGAAGGCAAAATAAGGCGGTGCAGAAAATCGGTTTCAAAACGCGGTCCTTAAAAAAATATTTTTATCGCTGAGAGTGACGAACTACACGACGGAGTTGATGCTAGCACCGCGATAAATGTAATGCCAATAAGAGGCTAGCGCGACGTAGCATTTTCTAAATAGTTGATTTCAAAGGAGATTTTTTTACCTAGCTGATTCAGTGCTTACAATTCTTTACTGAAGTATTCTGCACACCTTGCCAGGAGCTACTGCGCGCAGCAGTTTGAATATGTTGCAGCACGGACGTAGCAAGATCTTTTGCAAGAAAACATTACAAAACTTTACAAAAGTCTTGCTGCGAGTGTTGTGAAAGGCTCAGATTGGCGTACTTAGTACGCTGCTGTCGTTGTCGTTGCTGTTGCTGTTGCTGTTGACTCAGAATTCCGCTGATGAGCTGCCGTTTGTGCAGGGCAGAAAATGGAAAAGAAATGAACGTTGTCTGAGCGCAGCGAGTTTCGTT
>JANYFV010000322.1 GCA_025359635.1 Undibacterium sp.
TGTTTTAATCAATAAACTTAGTCGATGAACAGTGTCGAAGCACCCTTTTCTGGCGCTGTGACTACGCGGCGTTGAGCGACAAATAAGTCGCGGCCGTAACCATGTGTCGCATCTTCAGACATCTGGCGCGATGGACGAGATACCCACTCATCCTCAGAGACTATAGCACGCAATTCGCCAGTGTGCACATTCAATTCGATGATATCGCCATCCTGTACTTTACCAAGATGGCCGCCCTGCGCCACTTCCGGACTGACATGCAAGGCTGCTGGAACTTTTCCAGAAGCGCCAGACATACGGCCATCCGTCACCAGTGCCACTTTATAGCCGGCGGACATCAGGCTTCCGAGTACTGGCGTAAAGTGGTGCAGTTCAGGCATACCATTCGCTTGCGGGCCCTGGAAAATAACGACCGCAACAAAATCCATATTCAGCTCGCCTGCCTTATACGCATTCACCAAGGCATCTTGCGAATCAAATACCTTGGCTGGTGCGCGTACTATCCATGCCTCTTCTGGCACAGCGGAGGCTTTCACAATTGCCCGACCCAAATTACCCTGTAGCAGACGCAAGCCGCCAGTAGCTGCAAATGGCTCACTCACATTCCGTACGACGCTGGTATCGGTTGATGCAGCAGGCAGATCCACCCAACTCAGTTTTCCATCGTCATTGAGAACCGGGCGCGCCGCATGAGAATTGAGGCCATTATCGCCATACACCGCCATGACATCCGCATGCATGAGACCAGCCGACAATAACTCACGAATCACAAAAGTCGGGCCACCCGCATCTTCGAAAGCATTCACATCGGCCGTACCATTCGGATAGATACGCGTCAACAAAGGGACAACTGACGAGAGATCGTCAAAGTCTTGCCAGTCGATCAGAATACCGGCTGCGCGGGCAACCGCGATCCAGTGAATTGTATGATTAGTCGAACCACCGGTGGCCAACAAAGCGATGACCGCATTGACGATGCATTTCTCGTCAACGAGCTGGCCGATAGGACGGTAATTTCCACTCTGCTCGGTCAGTTGCAAGACGCGCTCAACCGCGGCATCAGTCAAGACCGCGCGCATAGGATCGGATGGATGGACAAAAGCCGCACCTGGCAAATGCAGGCCCATGGCTTCCAGCAGCATTTGATTACTATTCGCGGTACCATAAAAAGTACAAGTGCCGGCACTATGGTAGGCAGCGCTTTCGGCGGCCAGCAATTCCTCTTTAGTCGCCTTGCCCTGAGCATAACGCTCGCGCACCGCAGCTTTTTCTTTATTTGACAAGCCAGAACCCATCGGTCCGGCTGGTACAAAAATCGTTGGCAGATGACCGAATGCCAGCGCACCGATTAACAGGCCAGGAACTATTTTGTCGCAAATCCCCAGACATAAAGTCGCATCAAATGCATCGTGAGACAAAGCGACGGCTGTGGCTTGCGCAATCACATCCCGCGAGAATAGAGATAACTCCATACCCGGGCGCCCTTGTGTCACGCCATCACACATAGCCGGCACGCCGCCCGCTACCTGCGCTGTCGCGTTAAAACGTAAGGCGGTCGCTTTGATTTGATCTGGATAAGATGCATAAGGCTGATGCGCCGAGAGCATATCGTTATATGAAGTGACGATACCGATGTTCGATTTCTGCGCCTGATTCAGCCAGATCTTAGTCTTAGAATCCGCAGCTGCATTAGCATGCGCCTGATTTGCACAGGAAAGACTTGCGCGACGCGGACCACGGTTGCGCATTTGTTCAAGGCGCGCCAGATAGTCGGCACGCAGCACTTTGCTACGCTCAATAATACGATTGGTGACGCGCTCAAGCACAGGATTGATCGCGATTTTTCCGGATGTAGACATAGGGTTCACTTTTAGGCTTTATTCAGATGATGAAAGATAGCATAAAACACTGCATTTCTGTAACAAACTTTCATTTTTTTGAATTTACAGTACTTTAAGGCATTAAAAGTACAAATATATCGTAACGAAACTACATTTCTGATGGAAATCTGGCATAATTCAAACACACTTTTTTACAAATCAGCACAAACCGGAGTCAGCATGAGCACATTTGTATTGTTTGGCGGCACAGGCGATCTTGCCAAACGCAAGATCATTCCCGCACTGTATAGCGCATTTGTAAACGGTCGACTCGATGGCAACTTCAGCTTTATCGGCGCGGCGCGTGAAGTGCTGACCGATGAAGAGTTCCGCAAACGCGTTGCAACAAGTATAGAAACCTATGGCAGCAAAGACGGCGCACCCGACCTAGACAAAGTCGCTGCATTTCTTGCCCTCACTTTCTACTCCAAAATTGATGCGCGCGCGCCTGCCGATTTTGATGGTCTTAAGCAGCGCCTGCACACATCCGACTCCAATGCGACCTTGTTCTATCTCGCCACCGGCCCTGATATCTTTATCCCCGTGGTGGAGCAACTCTCTTTACATGGTTTGGTTGAAGGCAATGCCCGTGTCGTCGTCGAAAAGCCCTTAGGTCGCGATGCTCAATCAGCTAAAGAAATCAATCAAGCCTTACGTAAATACTTGAAAGAAAATCAGATCTATCGGATTGATCATTATCTCGGCAAAGAGATGGTGCAAAATCTTCTGGCACTACGTTTTGCGAATCTATTTTTAGAACCATTATGGAACCGAAAATGGGTGCAGGACGTGCACATTTCCATTGCTGAACAAGTCGGCGTAGAAACCCGTGGCGATTTCTATGATCACACTGGCGCTCTGCGCGATATGGTGCAAAACCATCTGCTGCAACTGGTGTCCATTGTTGCGATGGAACCACCAGTCAATGCGAATCCGGATGCGATTCGTGATGAAAAAGTGAAAGTCCTGCGCGCACTGCATAAATTTACTCCAGATGAAGTCAGTAAAAAAACAGTACGTGGCCAATATCGTGCTGGTGCAGTTGATGGCAAGCCTGTCATCGGCTATCAAACTGAACCTGGTGTACCCGCCTCTTCGCGTACTGAAACCTTTGTCGCTATTCGGGCAGAAATAAATAACTGGCGTTGGGCTGGCGTGCCATTTTACCTGCGCACGGGAAAACGCATGGCAAGCCGTAGCGCTGAAATTACGATTAACTTCAAGCCAATTCCTTATTCCATTTTTGGCAAATCACAGGGTCCGTTGCGTTCTAACCGTCTGGTCATTTCTTTACAGCCAGAAGAGAGCGTACAGCTGTTTATGAAGGCAAAAGAACCAGGTGAAGGAATACGTTTATCCGACGTCGCACTGAATTTGGATTTTGCCGAAGCCTCCAACTCACGCCGCGTGGAATCTTATGAACGTCTATTGTTAGACGCATTGCATGGCGACCTGACCTTGTTTGTACGTGACGATGAATTAAGCGCAGCTTGGGAGTGGGTAGACCCAATCATGAATGCCTGGGACAACGACAGCGAAGGCCTAAAATCATATATCGCCGGAAGTTGGGGACCTGCCGCATCAAGCTATTTATTAGCGCAAAACGGTGCTGCGTGGGGCGAAGAATATGTGGAAGGCTAAGCAATAATGGCAACGTTGCACTTTAATAATTACACCGATTTTGCTGAACTGTCAGAGGCCTTAGTTGCGCAATGGTTGTTGACAATCGACGAGGCTATTGCAAAGCGCCTGCCAAGCAGCTTTGCACTTGCTGGCGGCTCCACGCCTGCGCCTGTATATCGACAACTTGATCAAAGCTTGAGGTCACGGGATACCTGCCATATCAAGTTAATCGCGACCGATGAACGCTGGGTGGACGATAGCGACGCACAAAGCAATGAGGGTCTGTTCAAACAATGTCTGCCGCTCACCTATGGCAAACAGTGGAAACTGATCTCCTTAAAAAATGCCGCGCGCTCGCCGGAAGTGGCGATAGAAGCGATCAGCGACAGACTCAGTCAGCAAATTTCTTCTAAGTTCAGTGCAGTACTACTAGGAATGGGCGCCGATGGCCACATTGCTTCGCTATTTCCCGGTGCACCGACGCAACATGACGATCTCAACTGTCTCGCTGCGGTACATCCGCAAACCAGGCAAAGTCGCATATCACTATCATTGCCACGATTACTGCAAACAGAAAGAATCTGGTTAGTCATTACTGGGGCTGAAAAGCGCAAAGTGCTTGAGGCGGCAAATGAGAGTGATTTACCGATTGCGGCACTATTGCGCGAAGCACGCTGTAACATAGAGGTCTTTTGGTGTCCCTAGTATATCGCTATCGCCACTTTCTCAAAACAGGTTAAATATAAACTGAAATATGGTCAACACCTTCTCCGTCATTAATACGCCAAAAACCACTCCTCCAGAGAAGGGTTTATTAGCTCGTATCCGCATCGCGAGTACCGCGTTAAGTCGCGCTGAACGACAGGTGGCTGAATTTCTTTTACAAAAACCACACGACGCTTTAGAAATGTCGATACGCGTTTTAGCACAAACCTGTGACGTCAGCGAACCCACCGTTGCTCGATTTGCCCAATCACTGGGCTTTGACGGATTCAAAACGTTTAAAATGGCATTCGCGAAAAGTCTCGCAACCGGCATCCCTTATTTGCATCTGGATGTCAATCAGGCAGATCACGTGCGCGATGTACTGCCAAAAGTGTTTGACCGCACCATCGCCACCTTGATGGAAGCGCGCAATTGCGCCAACTTAAATAATTTTGAAGCGGCAGTGAATTTACTTTCGCGTGCCAGGCGCATTGAATGCTACGGTCTTGGTTATTCAGGTGCCCTTGCTGTTGATGCGCAACTCAAATTTTTTCGCTTCGGCATCCCCACTACTGTGTTCTGCGACGGTCACTTACAGGCACAATCTGCATCACTACTTAACAGTGATTGTCTGGTAGTCGCCTTTTCACGTACAGGACGAACCCGAGATTTGATACGTAGTGTGCAACTTGCAAAACATGCTGGTGCAAAAATTCTGGTTCTTTGTGCCAGCGGAGCTCCCTTAGCTGAATTAGCGGATGTACACATCAGCGTTGACGTAGAAGAAGACCCTGATATTTATACACCGATGACATCTAGACTTGCCCACTTAACCTACATCGATGCCTTAGCGGTTGCTGTTACCTTGTTACGTGGGCCTGCGGCCATTGACATGCTCGAAAGAGCAAAAGCGAGTATTACGGAAAAACGTCTTGATTCAAAAATGGAATAAGCTGCCGCAATTCTTCTTGTTAAGAAATTGCCTGAATAATTGAATCCAGTTCTATTTTAGTTTCGATCAGTAAAGTGCCACATTTTTCAAGATCAAGACGCAGATTTTGAAGTGCGACTGGAATTGTGTTCCAATTTATTTCCGACAAATTGTCTTCAACAAAATGCGCATCCAGAAAATTAGCTGTCGCGACAATATCAGTGAGGCCCGGTTTATTTGTTAAGGCCATTTCTGAAGAGAGATGATCCATGACTGCGACCCGGATATCGTCGTCAATTTCCCAATTCTCCAAAATAGCAGCGCCGATACTCGCGTGCCATTGATCTACTAGTTCCCATATCGCTTTTTCAGAGACAAACAAATCCTGATAATGATGCGCGCGATTGAGTATATAAAACTTACCAATATCATGCAGCAAACCTGCCACCATTGCCTTATCAGGACTTAATTTACTCAGATTTTTCGCAATTACCTGCGACAGCACAGCTACTCGCAAACTTCGATTCCACAAACCTTCTATCAGCTGCGATGATTTCCCGCTAGATTTATGCTCCATCAATTGCTTCATACCGACTGTTATTGCCGCATTACGGACAACCGCGAACCCGAGTAACATCGTGGCATTTTTTAAATCAGATATTCTTTTTCCACTCGGATTTTTTGCCGCAGAGTTACTCAAACGAAGTATTTGTGCCGACAACACAGGCTCTGCACTTACGATGCGTGCCACACTATCATTGGAAATATCTGGATCATTTAGCGCATGACGAATCCTCATAGTCGCATTAAGCGACGTGGGAAATATTAATTCTTTTGATGAAAGTTCCGCAGTAAGACCTTGAATAAATTCAAATTCTCGTGAATTTTCTACCGTTCCCATGATCAATCCACCTGACTAACAATCGACAAATTGCAATTCCATGAAGTTCTTCAAATTATGTAGCCAATTAAAAAACTTGAGGGACCTGTGCATTTAATTTTTGAACATTTCCATATCAAGAATCAAAATTGTATCAATACATTAACACATGTTCAAACACAAAAAAACAATATCTTCGAGTCTCTGTGAAACAAAAAAATGAATCGAAATCGAAAAATGATTTAAGTGATTTAAATGAAAAATCTGCTGCCAGAAAATAAAACCATCATAGATTTAAGTTTCAACCCTGCTCCTGAATAACCAACTCTGTTAGTAATACGGCTTCAACTTTATCTGTATTCAAATCACGATTAAGCAATTCTTTCAATTCAATTTGTGCATCTGCGATTCCTTGTGCACTACGAAGCTCCTCCAGATTTAAAGAGAGGAATTTCTTCGCAAAACTGTCACTCAACATTTTCTTGTTATCTTGCAACCAATCCTGATCTGCATCATCAACTTGAATAGTTGCCTGAACCCGCGCAACTAAGCCATCGACATTCACAATAATTTGCGGAAGCACGACATAGCTTAGACCAGCCGAATTACGCTCTCCCAGTCGTGAAAAATAAACGCCAGACGAAATGGCAAGCAAAGCAATGATAACGACAGTAACTGCATACAAAGTAAATCTATCTTGTTTGATTGGCGCCACATAAGTTTTTCTCTTCACTGGCATGCGAGGTGGGGCGACGATTTTAGCAGGTATGACCGCCTTGCGAACAGGGGGCGAAGTTTTGGCAATTTGAGGGTTGGCTACCTCTGGTTTTCGCACAAAATCTTTGGGTGTATCAAATACCAAATCCGATAGTGGATCAGGTTGATCGCCAACACGCGGACTCCCCAACATGTCGTCAAGCCCCTCAAAATCGAGATCAGAAGTGAGTAGCTTATTTTTTGATTTATCGTCCGACATCAGTAAGCGTTCTAAAATATTAAATTTAAAATATTACTTAATCTTGATTGTTTCAGAATCAAATTGCTGAGAATTTTTACCTGTTATGCCGGCATAAAATTCTTGAATTAATTGCATATCTTTAGTTATATCACCCGTTGTGTAAAACAACTGGCCTATGCCACCTGCCTTACGTTTAAAGTCTAAAAAACCCAGTGCAACTGGCACACCGGCGCCATGCGCAATATGATAAAAACCAGTCTTCCAGTGTGTGACGCTGCCACGAGTTCCTTCAGGAGGCACAATCACGGTCAGCTTTTCATTATGATGAAACGCATCTATCGTGCTTTGTACTAAATTCCCCGCACGATCCCGGTTGACCGGAATTCCCCCCATCCAGCGCACTATGATGCTCAAAAAAGGAGGGAATAAACTTGCTTTTCCCATCCAGTAAACGTTGAGGCGCAATGCAAAGCAAACCATTAATGTAAAAGGAAAATCCCAATTACTCGTATGTGGTGCTGCAATCAATACATATTTCGCTTCGGTCGGCGCTTGACCTTCAACTTTCCATCCGGATAAACGCAAGACCGCCAACGATAAGCAGCGCATCAGCGAATTGACCACAGGAGTGTCGAAAATGGTGTGATTCATACAGTGAATCTTTAGTAAAGATAAATGAGAGGAGCCTCGAGAACTCCCATCATTATAAAGACGAGTAATGCTGCAAGGGAATAAATCTATCCTTCAATCCATTTCAAGACCTCGTCCCATTGTGCGATATCTTTTTCAGCCTTGGACGGAGCGACATCCCACAACGTAGCGCCATGGGCGGCCAGTTGAATGTAATTTTGCGTATCGCGCAGATATCCCAATACCGGCAAGCCAAGTTGGACAACATAGTGTGCCAGTTGATCAGCTGCTCGTGTACGCGCATTAACGCGCATACCTATGACACCAACATCCACACGCGCTTCGTGACTGCGGAGTTTCTTTAAAAATTCTTCTGTTGCAAGAATATCAAAAATCGACGGTTGCAATGGCACGATGACTTTATCTGCCAATTTAAGCAAGGCATCGAGTTTGCTCCCCTTGAGCCCTGCGGGAGTATCGATAACGATGTGGGTGGTACCTTTTGGCGGTTTGACGATATGTCCATCTGTAATTTCCCAGGCACTAATGGGGCGTAGATTTTCTGGCCGCAATGACAACCAGGTACGTGATGATTGCTGTGTATCTGCATCGCCAAGCATGACTTTATGCCCTTGTGCAGCAAAATATCCAGCCAGATTAGTAGAAAAAGTACTTTTACCTACGCCACCTTTGGGATTGGCTATCACGATCACCGGCATGCTAACTCCTTGTAGAAGTGCTGCAAATTACGTCAATTTTACTTATTTTACGGAACTAGTAAGGCTAAATGCTCCGCGCTAAGGTAACACCACTCTCCTTCTTCCAAACCCAGCGAGTCCAGCGTTAATTGCCCTATTGCTGTTCTGCGCAATGTAACACAATGATTACCTGCCGCCGCCAGCATACGCTTGACCTGATGGTATTTACCCTGCTCCAGAACGATTTCCAACTCATTCTCACCCAATTGCCGGCAAGTTTGCGCTGCCAGCGGTGCTGGTTCGTCATGCAATTGTACACCTGTCAATAATTGCGCAACAAGCTCAGGAGTGACTGGTTCTGCCGTTGTTGCTACATAAATTTTCGGGATGTGCCGCTTGGGTGACGATTGTGCATGAATGAAGGGGCCGTCGTCCGACATCAACAGCATGCCAGTGGTATCGTGATCTAATCGCCCTACTGGCTGCACATCACGCCAGCTCAATTGCTCTGGCAGCAAGGTCAAGACGCCTGGATGGTGACTGGGTTTACGCGAACACTCAAAGTTTGCCGGTTTATTCAAGACGACGTAAACGTGTTCACGGTATTCCCATTCTTCATCAAAAATAGAAAAAAGCAGACCATCTGTCTCCACCGGGGTTTTGTAGTTTTTCACTACTTCACCATTGACACTCACTTCACCATCATCGACCAAATCGCGACAGTATTTACGGGTACCAAAACCCTGCGATTGCAGCAGGCGATCAAAAGACAATTTACTCATATTAGGACGCAGAAAGGAGCCAAATTGCGCATTCTACATTTTATTTATCTCATTAGCGGAAACACCCGAAACAAGTTACTGAGTTACTGAATTTACGCAGCCCCAAATGGTGCGTCTATCGCATAGCTCTGGCCAGTAAACCATTTCGGCCCCTGCTCAGTCATGTAGAAATGGTCTTCCAGGCGAATGCCGAATTCGCCCTCGATGCAAATCATCGGTTCATTGCTAAAGCACATGCCGGTTGCTAGTGGTCTGGTGTTGCCTTTTACGAGATATGGCCATTCATGAATATCCAGACCGATGCCATGACCAGTGCGATGTGGCAAACCTGGTGTTTTATAGCCAGGCCCCAATCCGGCCGCCTCCAATACCCTTCGTGCTGCTGCATCGACCCGCTCGCACGACACACCAAGTTGCGCCGCATCGAAAGCGGCAGCTTGTGCGTTCTTCTCTAACTCCCACATCTTGCGTTGCCTTTGCGTGGCTTCACCGAACACATAACTGCGCGTAATGTCTGAATGATAGCCTTGAATTTTACAGCCCGTGTCGATCAACACCATGTCGCCCTCATGCAAGTACTGCACGCCATCTGGACCATGCGGCATGGCCGTTGCGGCACCAAAACTGACGATACAAAAAGTCGAACTACTTCCACCAAAAGCGCGATGTGCCTGATCAATGAAGGAAGCAACTTCCGTCGAAGAAATACCGCTACGTAAAATTTTTGCCGCCCGCCTTTGCACTTCCAAAGTGATATTTTTTGCTTTTTGCATCAGTGCCAATTCTGCGAGTGATTTATGCATTCGGCATTCGGCGGTGATGGTAGATCCGTTCACAATGCGCGCCAGAGGCATCGCCATTCTCAAACCATCAAACACGAAAAAAGGTGATGCTTCATCGAGTGCAATTGTTTTATCTTTTAGCTTTACATCAGCCAATAGTTTAGCGACCAAGGCATACGGGCTTTCATCCTCCTGCCACAAGCGTAATGTCGCCGCATCACCTACAGTCTCGCGCACCTTGGATTCTTCAAATGCGGGACAAACATAGATTATTTCGCCGTCAAGAGTCAGGACTGCGCCGACCAGTCGCTCGCTTTGATACCAATGCAAGCCTGTGAAGTAATACAGGCTAGTGCTGGCTGTCAGGATTAATGCGCTGATCGATTTTTCTCGCATTACCGCTACCGCTTTATGAATGCGATAAAGGCGTTCTTGCGCGGAAATCGGTAACACGTCTGCCAGATCGGCCTCAATATCGGCTAATTGGCTTGCGGCATTTGAACCGCCCATAGAGTTTGTCATGATATGCATTTTTCTTGAATGTTGGATGTGAACGCAAAGACCCTCAATGTAACAAATCAGGCTTAGTTCGTCTTGCTAACAGGCGCTTATAGAATGACGATTTCAGCACACACTCAAAAAAAAGAACCTATCGTATTTTTCACACGATAGGTTCGCTTTATGTCGTAAAAATCAACAATCTATAGCATGGCTTTAATCAAGTTACCTAATTTTTCTATACCGTCATTGATACGTTCCGGTGATACAGTCACAAAGCTCAGGCGCAGCGTATTTGTCTCTGGATTATTGGCATAAAAAGGACCACCGGGAACGAAGGCCACATTTTGCAAGAGCGCAGCATCCAATAATTTTTTACTATCTATGTGTGCAGGCAAAGTCACCCAGATAAACATACCGCCTTCTGGTCGGGTCCAGGATACGGTTGGCGGAAAGTACTTAGTCATTGCTGCCAACATGACATCACATTGACCTGAGTAAAAACTACGGATAGTCGGTATATGTTCGTTCAAAAATCCATCTTTAATCACTTCATACACTGCCATTTGCGTCAGCGTTGACGTATGCAAATCTGAAGCCTGTTTAGCTTGTTCGAGTTTGCGTATTAAAGGAATCGGCGCGACTACATAGCCAAGGCGAATACCAGGTGTCAGCACCTTCGAGAACGAGCCCATGTAAATCACGCCGCCCGGATTCATATTGAGTAATTTTGGCAGCGGCTCACCGCGATAACAAAGATCGCCGTAAGGGTTATCTTCGATCAGTGGTACACCAAGACGCGCACAGATTTCTACCAATTCAAAACGGCGCTCTACTGACAAAGTGCGCCCGGTAGGATTTTGAAAATTCGGCAGCGCATACAATAATCGTGCGCCCTCGCCTTTTGCCGCAACCGATGCCGGGACCAACCCGTGCTCATCCATGTCAACCGAGACGATATTCGGCTGATACACGGAGAACGCCTGCAAGGCACCGAGATAGCTTGGCGTTTCCACCATGACTTTACTGTCTTTATCGATCAGCACTTTACCGACCAGATCGAGGGCTTGCTGTGAGCCGGACACCATCATGATTTGCTCTGGCAGTATCGTGCTTTCCGAGGTGGACAAGGAATCAGCAATAAACGAGCGCAAAGGTCCATAGCCATCAGTCGGGCCATATTGCAAAGCGGTCTTGCCATTTTCCAATAAAACTTTATCGAAGGCGGCACGCATGCGTTCTACTGGAAAAGTATCTGGCGAAGGTAAGCCACCGGCGAAAGAAATGACTTCAGGGCGTTGCGTGATCTTGAGAATTTCTCTGATGACAGAACTTTGTAACTGCTCTGCGCGTTCAGAAAATTTCCATGATATTGGAGTAGGATTTTCAAGTTTCATGCTGGTCTCACCTGGAAGGTTTAAGTATTTCTGACAAAGTTAATGCGTGCAGTAGTGATCGTAATTATTCGATCTCAGCGATCATTTCAATTTCGACACAAGCGCCCAGTGGGATCTGTGCCACACCAAAGGCCGAGCGTGCATGTTTGCCTTGTTCACCAAAAATTTCGCCGATCAATTCTGAAGCGCCATTGGTCACCAAATGTTGTTCCGTAAAATCGCCGGTGGAATTGACCAGGCTCATCAATTTAACGATGCGTTTTACGCGCGTGAGATCGCCACCACAGGCTGCTTGCAAAGTGGCGATGAGGTCAATCGCTACCGCACGGGCGGCTAATTTACCTTCATCTGTTGCAATGTTTTTACCCAATTGACCAACCCAGACCTTGCCGTCTTTCTTGGCAATATGACCTGATAAAAACACTGTATTCCCAGTCTGCACGTACATCACGTACGCAGCAGCAGGAGCCGCAACCGTTGGCAGTTCAATATTTAAGGCTTTAAGTTTTTCGTAGATGGACATCATAATTTCCAAAAAAGTGCGCCGCGACTGGTTGCCAGCGGCATGGTTGCAATTGAATATAGTGAAGAATGGGTGTTATCGGATTTGAAATGATTTGCCCGTACAGACCTCTATTGTACGACCCGGACGACTTGATTAACACCCCCAAATCTGCCCTATCACCCTGATTAAAGTTGGCAAGTGTGTTTTTTTGATGGAAATCACCGTCGAATATTCACTGTTGCACCATCCAGGCGGCGGTGCAGGCCAATGAAATCCCCATACAAAAATTGAAAATTCGCAAACGGTTTCCCACCACTAACCAATGGCGCAATTTTTCACCCGCCCAGGCCCAGCTAAACAGGCTTAAAGCACTGGGCACAGCGAATCCAAGGCTCATCCAACTCAGGCGCAAAATATAATCCTCGTGGCCAATCGCATAAGTCGAAGCTGCCGCCACCAGCATCATCCAGGCTTTTGGGTTGACCAGTTGAAACATAATCGATTGCAACAAGGTAAACGGTCTTATGTTATTGCCAGCCGAAAGTTGACTGGTAAAACACAGCTTCCATGCCAGATACAACAAATAGCCATTGCCCGCGATTTTCATCGCCATCAATAAGCCTGGCTGGCCCTGCAAGACTGCGGCACCACCCATCCCGACCAGCCACAACAGTGCGACAAAACCCAAAGGCACTCCAGCAACATGTGGCATCGCTGCACGCAAGCCATGATTCACACCAGTGCTCGCGGCAATTGCCACATTTGGTCCCGGAGTAAATGAACCTATCCAGGCAAACGCACTAAAAGCAAGTATCTCAGTGAGTGGCAGCATCATTTTTCAACACCTGTGAATAAACATCATGATCAACATTGCCACCGCTCAGTGACAGCCCGACTTTCAAGCCGTTAAGTTGTGCCTTGTCTTGCATGGCTGCCGCCAACGCCGCAGCGCCTGCACCTTCGGCCACATTGTGCGTCGAAAGAAAAATCAATTTCATCGCTGCTGCAATTTCAACATCGCTCACTGCCACGATACGCTCCACGTATTCGGCAATCACTTTCAATGAGGCGGCATCCGGGGTGCGGCATGCCATGCCATCGGCCAGTAAAGTACTCACTGGTGATTCGATTAGCGCGCCCTGCTCAAACGACAATTTATAGGCCAGTGCATGGCTTGACACCACACCGATTATTTTTGTCGATAGACCCAAGGCATTGCGTGCCGCCACTGCCGCACAAATACCCGAGCCCTGTCCGATCGGTACATAGATCACATTCAGCGCTGGCTGCGCGGTAAAAAATTCCATCCAATACGTGGCAACGCCGCGCACCAGATCAGCATGCAAAGACGGCACCATGTGCAAGCCCTGCTGTTGCGCCAAGCCGATGGCATGCTCGCGACTCTCTTGAAACTCCGCTCCAAATTCAATTAACTCGGCACCCAAAGCGCGCATGGCGGCATTTTTTTCTTTGCTGTTACCAAACGGAACCACGATGCTAGCCTTTAATCCATGCGGACGCGCAGCAAACGCAATCGACTGACCATGATTACCGCGTGTTGCAGAAATAATGCCCGTAATATTCGGCTCGCGTTGCAATAATTCGTGCATATACACCAGGCCACCACGCACTTTAAACGCGCCTGTCGGCGTGTGATTTTCATGTTTTAGCCAGACTTCTGTGCCGAGCGCTTCGCACAATAAAGGCCAGCTATATTGTGGCGTTGGCGGCATGCTGGCATAGACTATTTGGGCAGCAGATTCAAGTTCGGATTTATTTGGCAAAGAAAAAGTCATGCTGTTCCCATCAATAATTAATATGGATTAAGTGCAGATTGTTTGTGCTATCCTAGCCGAAATTACCAATACAGTACCAGTACAATAAAAAAGATAGATTCCACACTGGCTCCCTGATTTTACCAATACAATTTTCCCCCAATAATTATGCGCCCTTCATCTCCGATAATTTCACGTGATTCTGGCGGTTCATTAGTCGAACAAATTGTCCGTTCGGTCGCCAGCAGAATAGACGATAAATTACTACGCACCGGTGCGCGCATGCCATCGATACGCCAATTCGCTGATGAACAGCACGTCTCCCGTTTTACCGTAGTGGAAGCGTATGACAGGCTAGTCGCCAACGGTTATCTGGAATCACGGCGCGGTTCTGGTTTTTTTGTGCGGGAACGCGCGTCGATGATTAATAATAATCAAGTCGCCAAACCCATACCCGTTTCGCAACAGCTCGATGTCGTCTGGTTAGTGCGTAATATGTTCCGTCAATTGCCGCCGCAAAAAATGCCGGGCTCGGGCGTCTTGCCGCACGATTGGCTCGATGGTGAATTGGTGGCAAACGGCTTGCGCGCCATCAGCCGGGTGAATTCAAATCAGCTTTTACACTACGGTACACCGCAAGGCTTTTTGCCGCTACGCCAGCAGCTACAACTTAAATTAGCCGAGCTGGAAATAGCCGCCGCACCAGAACAAATCGTCATGACCAGCGGCGTGACACAAGCGCTCGACCTCGTCGCGCGAGAATTTACCCAACCGGGCGACACCATCTTCGTCGATGACCCCGCCTGGTTTTTGATGTTTGGCTCGTTTGCTATTTTGGGTGCGAAAGTGATAGGCATCCCACGCCTGCATGACGGGCCCGATGTAGCAAAACTAGCTGAACTGGCGGCACTGCACAAGCCCAAGCTCTACATCATTAACTCGGTGATGCATAACCCCACCTCGACCTCGCTTTCTGCAGCGAAGGCATTCCAGGTGTTAAAGGCGGCAGAAGAGCACGACTTCATGATCGTGGAAGACGACATTTATTGTGATATGCATCCAGGTACAGCAGTTCAGCCGGCGACCAGACTGGCCGCATTAGACCAGCTCAACCGGGTGCTGTATTTGGGTGGCTTTTCAAAAACACTGGCGGCTAATTTACGGGTAGGTTTCATCGCCACTTCACACGAATTGGCAGTGCGCTTGTCCGACCGAAAAATGCTATCGACACTCACCACGACAGAAATTGGCGAACGTGTCGTGTATAAAATTTTATCCGAAGGCCATTACAGAAAACACGCTGACCGTATCCGCGTCAAACTCGATTCCGTGCGCGACCAGGTCACCAAAAAAATCGAGAGCATAGGCATGAACGTCGAGTACCGCACGCCCGCCGGCATGTTCTTATGGGCCGAAACTGGCTGCGATACGATAGCTCTCACCGAGAAAGCGCTGGAGCAAGGAATCCTGCTAGCACCCGGCAGTTTATTCTCACCAAATCAACTCCCCTCCACCAGAATGCGCATCAATATTGCTGCGATGTCAGATCCTGGAGTATGGGAGTTTTTAAAAAAAGAAATCAAATAAATGCTGTCCAGGCATCTTTTGAGCTAAAAAAATTTATCTCAAAAAGTTTTGCTGACAGTTGCGACCAGACCTGTCTTGCCAAGAAATTTGCCGTTAGCAGCTGATGCGTATGCCGTTTCACCTGCATTAGTACCGATAACAGCTAAAGCACAAGTCACCACGCTGAAGTCTTTAGTAACGCCGATTTTCCAATCCGTATAGCTATAGGCGCCATTGTTTTTCACTTCTTGACGACCGGCGTGCAAGTTTAACGTCAGGCCAGTGGCGACTTCGATATTGGCACCGAGATCGAGATAGCCGCTATTTTTGCTGTCGGCAAAACCGAACAGATTTGTCAGTGCGTATGAGTACTTGACATACGCCGGGCCGTAGCCGATTTGGCCATAAATTTCTGTCGTATCGGCGCTGGTCAACAAATTATTCGATGGATAAACATAGCTTAAAACACCGACGTCATAGCTGACATCCTTGAGGATCTCACCGCGCTTACCTGCATACAAATCGATTTCAACGTTGCCCTTGCCACCTGCGTCTTTAATCCATTTAATCGTGGACAACCAGGCACCCGCGTAGAAACCGCTAGGGTTATTGGTGTAATCGACACC
>JANYFV010000345.1 GCA_025359635.1 Undibacterium sp.
TCCAACAAAGCATTGAACTGCGGTAACTCTCTCTAAAACACGACGTATTGACGTATTTCGCTCCGGATTTTGAAAGTTCGTAGCGAAAAAAGTGTAGTGGCGTTTATGCATTTTTTGCCAAACATCAATCATGGTTTCAACCGCATGATTAATCATGTCTTCAGCTATAGGAGCGATATCAGAAGCCTGTACCATAAAAGAAGCTCCTTCAATTAATTCAGCCGACACTGTTACTTTCGGTTCTAACAACATTACATATGGCAACCCTAATTCTTGTGCCATCACGATTTCTTCTAAAATGTATTTAGAAGTGAATCCGAATTGGCCAGATTTTTCTCGGTATGGCAAGATAGCAAGCAAACCACCGCAACTAGTGCATGGTTCTGAAAATTAAAAGGCAGATAGAGATGGGCTAAAATAGTCTAGAAAGGCCCAATATATGGAAAGAACAAGTCAGCATGCCCGGACCAGCAGCAGTAAAAATTGAACTGAGTGAAGCGCAAAAAACGATATTGGAACAAATGGTCCGGCAACGGCGGCGTGGACAAGGACTGGTGAGGCGAGCGCAGCTCATTTTAGAAGCGGCGGCAGGCGAAACGAATGCAGGGCTGGGGCGAAAGTATGGGCACCATCGAGATGTGGTGCATAAATGGCGGCAACGCTGGGCTGAGGCCGAGGACGCCTTGGCTGCGGTGGAAGCCGCCGAGGATAAGGACCAACCGCTGGAGGCAGCGATTGAGCAGCTATTAAGTGATGCGCGGCGGAGTGGACGACCGGACACCTTTAGCGCAGAGCAAGTGGTTCAGATTGTGGCGATAAGCTGCGAAGAACCCACCGCAAGCGGCTTACCAATTACGCGCTGGACGGCCAAAGACATCGCTCAGGAAGCCATCCGACGTGGTATTGTAGAACGCATCTCACCGCAAAGTGTAGAACGTTTTTTAAAATGAGGCCGATTTACAACCGCATCGGATCAAGTATTGGTTAAATGCCAATCCCGAAGACCCGCTGGTTTTTAACCAAACCGTAACGACCCTGTGTGATTTATACCGAGCCGCACCGACCCTGACCAAACAGGGTGAGCATATTCTGAGTACCGACGAAATGACCGGTATCCAGGCGTTAGAACGCAAATATCCAACCTTACCGATGAAACCCGGTTATATGGCACGGATTGAATTTGAATATATCCGCCACGGGACGCAAACGCTGATGGCCAATTTGGACATCGCTACCGGTCAAATTGTGGCCCCATCCATTGGCCCCACTCGTACCGAGGACGATTTCGCCGCTCATATTGCCCAAACGGTCGCCACCGATCCCGAAGCCCGTTGGACATTTGTTACCGACAACCTCAATACGCATCAATCCGAGGCGCTTGTTAAGCTCGTAGCTCAGCACTGTCACCTTCCCGACGACTTGGGTGTTAAGGAAAAACACGGCATCCTGCTTTCAATGGCTTCTCGTTCCGCTTTTCTGGCTGATCCGAGCCACGCCATTCATTTTGTTTATACGCCCAAACATTCTTCCTGGCTGAATCAAATTGAAATCTGGTTCAGTATTCTCGTCCGGCGTGTCCTTAAACGGTCGAGTTTTTTGTCCGCCGCTGATTTACGGCAGAAGCTTCTCGACTTTATCGCCTTTTTCAATAAAACCGCCAAGCCATTCAAATGGACGTATGCCGGTCGGCCTTTACAGGCCTAACTGCCTATGAATTTTCAGAATCATGTACTAGTCGCAGTGCGAGATGCGCAGTAAGATCAAAGGAATTCATATTATCCCATTCGAATTAGGGCGTAGTCTGTGACTCAGTTAGTTCGGGAATGCAGCTCGTTAGGCAATTCCGGGGTCAGGGTTTTGTGTAAACGTAAACAATGCTCTAGATTAGATTGTAAACGTATCTAATCACGCTCGATTTCTCGATTTCTGTGTCGAACTACTTTCGCCCCGAAATTGTCCAAAGAGCCGGGAATACTTGCTAAAATAGAATAAAAGTTCTATATTGTTAGGTGTTGCCGGATAATAATGAGAATTCAATTGTGATTAACTATATTGAAAACAGTTTATTGGAAAGCCCCGCTAAGGTGTTGGTTAATCCTGTTA
>JANYFV010000353.1 GCA_025359635.1 Undibacterium sp.
GAGCGCAGAGAAAGGCAAAAATCAAGTTTCTCTCTGCGCTCTCAGCGCCTCTGCGGCAGGGTTTTGTTGGGGTTTTCATGTTTTTTCAGGGATTTCTCTTGTGATTTTCTTCATGTGATTTCCGTGACACGTACCCACCCAATGAAGTACTGAAAGTGTTATCGATATAAAGGTAAAGACATAGTCACAGGGCGAATATCCAATCGTAAATCGCGTATTGAATATGACGCGCTGCCCGAAGTGCTGGAAAAATAACCGAGACTTTCTGGCGTCTTGGTGAACGTAAATTCAAAACCCAAATTTGGCCGAATATCTTTACTGTCACTGAAAGCGAGACCGATCGCCTCTGTTTGTTTGTTGTCGATGAGTTTGAACATTAAGTCGGTAAGTGCGGTGTTGGCCAGAATATCCGGGTAAAACAGATGTTCATTGTGATAGGGGCGCGTTGCATCGAGCTTGCCAGAGATTTTTTCCGTCGGCACGCTTAAGACCTTGGTCAATAAATTGAATTTATCGCCTTGATCCAGATAACTCAATTTGACATTGCTAATTTTAAAATCCGCCTCGCCGGTATCAGTTATTGCATTGCTCAAGTCGACCAATATCGCCCCTTTGTATCCGATAATCTCGACCTCGGTTTGATTGGTAATCAGCATTGCCGTATTTTCGTCTATCCCTATACCTAACGCGTAATTTGCCTTTTGCATGATAGGAATCATGCGCGCAAACCGTCCTCGAATAATAAAATGTTGATCGACAAAAACCTCAGGGCCGATAAACCCCAGGCCCGCTACGATGTCTTTGCCATCGACTAACCCAGATTTCATCGCACGCAGTGGTGCAACATAGCTCATGTTTGTGCTCATGATGGCAGCGCCCGCACTGCTGCCCGCGATGACTGCGCCTTGGCGATATTTTTCCCAGATGACTTCCAACATGGGCGTTTTCTTGCCATCGGCAGTCAGCAAGACTTGGGTAATTTTTTCCTGGTCGCCACCAGTAAAATAGACGCCACTGGCTAGTCGTAATTTATCTATCCATTGCGAATTATTTACTATCTCTTGATAGCGATGCTCTTTGTCATTCATTGAAAGTGGAATCACAAAAGCATCGGCACCATATCGATTCAGGATGTTGACTATGTTTAGTCCAGCCACATCTGGCTTGCCCGATGCTGCAGGAATGACGGCAATTTTTGCGCCCTTACCGCCAGCCTGAGACACCATTCTTTTCCAGACCACCTCATTATCAGTGCGTAAAGCGCCGCCGATAATAAGCAAGGAGCCTTTAATCTTTGATTTTTCTAGTGTTTCGTTTGCGTGCGCTGAAAAAAAAGTCGAAGCGCCGGCTAGCGCGATGAGTAAGCTGAACGTGGAGCAAATCATGCGTATCACGCGAATTTGAACTAAGGGAAACATCGTGTTCCTTTACTAGATAGAATTGCGTTTTTTGGCTGTGCTAATAGCGCAAAAGGTGAAAAAAGGGGAAAAAAGGGGAAGCAAAAAATGCTCCCCCCCAAAAAAAAGCGACACAAACTGTCACAGGAGAACTGTTAAGACCTATTTAAATGTGTAGCTCATTCGCGCATAAAATGCACGGCCACGTGGATCGACATAGGTAGAGTCGTAACCGGCAAAGTAAGTCAAGGTCTGGTTAGAGAAGGGCGGTTTGGTATTCAATACATTCAACACGCCGACGCTCAATTTGACATTCTTGATGCCGTAATAGCCAGCTTGCAGATCCCATAAACTATATGAATCTACCGTTGGGCGATTGCCTTTAGGATCAAGCTGCTGATCTTTGTGGTGCAGTTGGAAATTGTTGGCAAGTGTTGCGCTCCAATCACCCATGTCCCAATCTGCACTTAAACGATGACGCCATTTTGGTGTGACATATTCAAAGCCCCATTGCCCCAGATTGTCAAAAATCTTGGAGTTTGGCGAGTACTGTGATTCGCTCTTAGTCATTAAAGTGCCAGAGAGTTTAGTCGTCAATTTACCCATCGCACCTAAAGGCTGGCGATGCGATAGATTGATGTCAAAACCACTCTTGGTTTCCTGACCTTGGTTTTGTGCCGTCAAGGCCCAATTGGTGATGTAGCCAAAATCAGGGTCACGGGTGATAGAGCGTTCAACAAATTGAGGATCGGTATCGATTAAAGTTTCCGGTGCAAACTTGATGACATCGGTCTTTTTAACACTCCAAAAATCGACGCCGGCGGAAAATGCTGCGACGGGTTCCCAAACGATGCCAAGCGAAAATTGCTTGGATTTCTCTGGTTTTAAGTGCGGGTTACCTGCTTCCGTCGTTGGAATTTGGTCGCTAAAACATCCTTCACCAAATTTGGCGCATCCGATGGTATCGATATACAGACCGCCGGTCGAGGTTTCTACTTTTGACGGATCGAGATCCTTGAGTGTCGGTGCGCGGAAGCCAGTGCCAAAAGAAGCGCGCATCAGCAACTGTTTTGTTGGCTGATAACGCAAGGCAAATTTTGGATTAGTCGTGCTGCCGATGTTGCCACCGTAAGTGTCGTAGCGTAAGGCGACTTGTGCGTTCAAGTCTTTGACCAGAGGAATATCAAATTCAGTGAATAATGCTTTGACATCGCGCGATTCAGAAACCCTGCGTGATTTGGAGGTAGAGTAAATCGTACCAGCCAAAATTTCATCAGAAGAGTTGTCTTCGAGTTTTTCCCGACGCAGTTCAAAGCCAGCCGCCATACCTACACCACCAGCCGGTAGCTGTGCTATTTCACGGGTGATACGGCCATCGAAAGTATCGCTAGTTGATTTACCTTTGCGGCCATCGATATTGCGTTCAGCAGCATCCAGCAGAGCTTGGCCTTCCGTGCTTTGCGCACCAAACGGATTGATCTTACCGGTTAGGAAAGCCGCCCGCAGTTTGGCTTTGTCGTAATAGCCGTTAGTCAGTGTTTGAGTGTTCTCAGATTCTGCATGAGCGAACGCCGTGTTGTAATCCCATCCGGCGATACTACCTTCGCTGCCGAGTAATAAGCGTTGTGCTTCTGAGACCTGGCCATTGGTACGTGCGCCTCCTGGTGTCATACGAATTCGCACATTGAAGGCGCCACCGTTCAATGGCGCGCCACTGGTTGATACCTTGGTGCCGTCAGCAGTGACATAAAATGCCGGATAAAATTGACCGCCGGCAGGGTAGGTGAACGCTGTGCCGGACGAAGCACGTTGATTGCCGTTGATGCCAGTAGGCGAAACGCGATACTGAGCGTCATTGCGCGAGGCGGTGTATTCAGCAACTAACGTGTGGTCTGCATTAATTGCAAAGGCGGCACGGGTCACAAGATTAATTTTGTCTGATTGCGGATAAAGATCAGCAGCAGACTGGTAATCGAATTTACATTTTCCAGCAATGTTTATACTTTGTGGAGGTGCGCAATCGGGTGCACTTGGGTTGCCCAAGTAGCTACGTGAGCCAGTGGTGTACATGCCTGCTGGGAAGGTATTGTTTGAAGTGAAGTTATCGGCATAACCGCGAGCCTCCAATGGCCGCCATGCGCTCACTGCAAAGTCACGTTCTGCGGTGCGCAATTGTTGATTACGCTTGAGCGACAAACTAGCAAAAACATTGAAACCATCGTTGCCCAGATTACCCAAGCCGCCGACCAGGCTGATTCCCTTGTCACCG
>JANYFV010000383.1 GCA_025359635.1 Undibacterium sp.
AGCGCTTCCTGATTTTGCTTGAACCAATTACTATTTTACTGATCGGATCGGTCATCGGCCTTATCATGGCTGCTATCATGATGGCCATCACTAGTTTGAGCGATATTGCTGTTTAATTGAGAAATATGATGAAATTGACTAAAAATTTACGCCCTGAAAATGGCTTCACCCTGATTGAAATGTTGGTGACCTTGGTCATTATTGGCTTGCTGGCAAGCTTGGTCGGCCCAAAATTATTTGGCAAACTCGATTCTTCTAAAGTACAAACGGCGCAAACGCAGGTCAAAATGCTCAAGGGCTCGCTGGAAACCATGCGGCTTGATATCGGCCGTTTTCCAAGCCAATCAGAAGGTTTGAGCTTGCTCAATACGCCACCAACAGACGACAAACTAAAAAATAAATGGAAAGGCCCCTACCTGGATGAAGATCTTCCTTCAGATCCTTGGGGTGCTCCCTATGTGTACGCGGTGCCTGGCCCTAATGGTAAGCCGTTTGCCCTATATTCGCTTGGGCCAGATAGCAATCAAAATGGCGAAGGCGCTATCGGTATAGTTCCCGCCGGTGATCATGCCAGTAAGCCACAATAATCCACTTGCAGGTGCGCAGTACGGCTTTACCTTGCTTGAATTATTAGTGGTACTGGCCATGTTGGGCTTGTTAGGTTCCATTGCTGTTCCAGCTCTTGGTAAGTTGCTCGATAGTCTGCATTATCGCAGTGACCGTTCTAATGTTCTGGCGCAGATCAGCGCCTTAAGTTATCGCAATTATTTGCTGGCGCAAGATTACACGCTGACTAACGACAACGTGAGTCAAGAGCTTAAAGACGGCCACCCCGCCATAGAATTGCCTTCTGGCTGGTCGATCCAGGTCGCTACGCCTATTCATTATCAATTCAACGGCTATTGCATCGGTGGCGTCGTGTTGCTCAACGCGCCAGAGCATCCGCAGGAAACTATCCGCTTGCAGGGCCCGGTGTGTGAGGTAAATGATGAATAAAAGACAGCGCGGATTTACCCTACTTGAAGCAATTGTCGCTCTCGCCCTTATTGGTACGATGGGCATGACACTGTTTGCCTGGATCAATACCAGCATTATTTCGCTCGGAAAAATTCAGGCAAGTAACGCCAGAAACGATGCCACCGCCAACGTCATCAGCTATATGCAGTCAGTCAATCCCATGCAGGTGCCAGACGGAAGCGCAGAGTTCGGCGCTTACCGCATAAAATGGACCTCGCAAATTGTTGGCCCCATCGCTGATAACGTCGCCTATCCATCGGGTATAGGCCTGTATCAGGTCGGTCTGTTTAACGTCGATGTCAATGCCCAGACGGTAGAAAATACGGCGTGGTTTTCTCTGCATCTTAAGTTGGCTGGGTATAAAAAAGTGCGCGAGCAAAATAATGTTTTCTAAGCGTGACTCAAAAGGATTCATCAAGGGTTTTACCATTCTTGAAATGCTGGTCGTGATCGCCATGTCCGGCATGATCGTCACTATGCTCTTGAACGGCTTGCAGCACGTCATGAATTTGCACCACCGTTTTGGTGTTGAATTGGATCACAACCGGCAAGAAGCCATGCGCCATGCATGGCTAACGCAATTGATAGAAGGCACGCATCCTGATTATCTGGATGGAGCGAATAAATTTCTCGGTAGCGAGCGTGAGTTAAAGGGGCTCAGCAATGGTGTGTTTACCCAGCAATTAGGCGTGCCCACACCCTTCGCGCTGAGCTTACGCTACCAGCCAGAGCAAAATCGGACGATACTTGAATATCAGGAAAATCATCAAAAAGATAAAACCCTGGTGTTATTAAGCTGGTCAGGTCGTCGTGGCCGCTTCACCTATTTAGACAACAAACAGCAAGCACATGACAGTTGGCCGCCTGCCTTGGATCAAGGGCAACAAATCCCCAACAGTATTCAACTAGAGATCGATCGCGATGGCCAGCCTTGGTTGTTGGCGTATAAGCCTGCCGGTCCGGTTAACCCTTTACCGGATATTACAAAATTTCTTGCCGGGGCGTTCAAGTGAAGTCGCGCGGTTTTGTGCTCGTGGCAACGCTCTGGATACTGGCCGGCATCGCTATTGCCGCCACCTATTTTGCCCAGCGCATTGCACGCTCCATCGAGCTGGCACAAGAATACGATACACATATCAAAAGCCGGGTTGCCTGCAGCGACAGCAAGGCAGAAATAGCCTACCTGTTCTCAACCAGAACCCTCAATACCTATGGGCTGGGCGACCCCGTCACCCATTTCACGCTAGATAACCGGCCATACCGGATGGAAGGTGATTGCATAGCGCGCCTGCAAGATACCCGGGGCTTATATTTGATCAACGGTGCCAACCGCGACACCTTGGGCATTATGCTGGCGCAAAAAGCCGTGCCCGATGCCGCGCATGATCAGCTGTACGACACCTTGATGGATTACATCGATCCCAATCCCAACGTACATCGGCTCAATGGCGTGACCGCAAAAGACTACCAAAATGCAGGTTTGCCAGCACCATCTGGCCGTCCTTTGATTACCCCTGATGAGTTGCGTCGGGTCTTTGGCTGGAGCGAGCAAAGCACGCTCTGGAGCGGTGATGAACCGATTACGGATTGGATAACCACCGGCCGTACCGTAGGCATGAACCCAAATACGGCACCCGCCCAGGTTCTGGCAACTTTGCCCGGTATCACGCCTGCCGGGGTGAATCAGATAATGCAATATCGCGCGCTTGAACCGATACTCAGTGAAACGCAATTGGCCAATATGATAGGGCTAGACCCGCAAAAACTCATTCTGAAAATATTTGCCTTTCCGGCCGACTCCATACGAATTAGTCTTGGATCTATCGGTCAGGCTGTATCTATCAGATATAATATTGTACTAACTCCAACCGCAGCAGAAGCACCGTGGCGTGTTGATTACTACTACCCTGTACCACAATGGATTACCAAAAAAAATAATGACGAGTTACCGTCAAATCCTTTCGACCTTAAGACTGCGCCTCCCGGCCCCGCGCAGAATATACCTCTCTTCGACGGCGCCACAAACTAAGCCTGGCAATAGCTTGTTGCCAGGGCAGATAGTCATCGCCCGCGCTTTTTGTCGATTTTCCAGATTCGATCTGAAAACGATTCCCGTTAAACGACGGCTACAAGCTTTGCAGTTGCAGCTCAGGCAATGGGCGCCTTTTGCCAAGCCAGAATTCGCCATCGTGTTTGAGCAAAACGCAGCCCTGGTCTGGTGTTGGGATGCAAACTGGCTGCAAACGCAAAGGGCAGCATTGCCCAAGCAATGGCAGCAAGCATCGGCGCTGCCAGAGTCGGCCTTATTTGCTCCGCAACAAAGCGGCGTCAGATTATTATCCTGTCTCGATGGGGTAGAAGCGCAGTCCTGGCAACATGGTGAGTTGCAGGCAAGCCGCTGGTGGAAACAAGCGCCGGCGCTAGATGAATACATCGCTTTTTGCCGCGAGGTCGGGCAGCCCGTTGCCAGGCTAGATCAGCTACCGCCAACGCAAACTCCAACCCAGCAAGCGCAGCCGTGGTTGCCAGTTAACATGGGTGATGGCCTGGGCGCTAACAATCGCGCCATAGAACAATGGTTTTACGCCGCCTTGTTCCTCAGTCTTGCATTACCTTACGCCTGGTACAGCCTGCGCCAGGTGCAAATAAGCCACGCCATTGCGCAAAATAAGCTTGAGATGGGCAAACTGACGGGGCAAGCCAATACCCTGATACAGGCACGCCAATCCGCCTTAAAATCACTCGAAGAAATCACTAGCCGTCAGCAGCAAGACGCCTATCCATCGCAGCTTGATCTGATGAGCGCCTTCGCCGACGTATTGCCTGCCGATGCCAGCATCCGCGAATGGGAATTTACCGACGGCAAATTGCGCGTCGTCATCGTCGCAGGTCTTGAGATACCATCCCGCGCCGACATCACCGGCGCACTGCTCAGAACCGGGCGTTTTGCAGAAGTGCAAAATCTCATGGCACGAGATGCCAAAAATCTGGCTTTTCGCATGACGGTACTACCAAGGCCAGGTGTGGTTTTGCCGCAAGAGGATAAAAATATGGATGGGAAAAAGAATGGCTGAAAACCTACCGTCTGAATTGATAACGCAATTAACTACGCAATTGGCCGCCAATCCAAGATTGCGTATTGGTATCGCCCTCATTGCGGGTATTTTTGGCCTGCTTCTGGTCATGGATAAGGCTGAGCAGGTCAGCAAACAGCAAAAAGAATACCGTCGTCTCAGCATCACTTTAGAGCAGGCCAGACAGCAAGCCACAGACACTTCATGGCTCGCCCGTAGCAAGGCAGCCAATGACTCTTTGCTAGCGTTGCGCGAGCGTGACTGGATCGATAGCAGCAATGGCTTGATCCAATCTAAATGGAACGACGCCTTGCAAACCTTGCTAACTCAAGAGCAAGCGGGCAACCCATCGGTCACCTTGTCAGAATCGGTGGCAGAGCCAGGTTCAGTCATCAAAACAGATGACAGTGCCGATCAAATTCCCGGCATGACAGCTATGCGTGCCAAGCTGCG
>JANYFV010000344.1 GCA_025359635.1 Undibacterium sp.
CACCATGCAATTGGTAACACTGCAAGGCTAATTCTTGCACTTGCTGCCGCAGTTCTGCTGGCGCGAGGACTTCACATTCGGCACCTAAGCCAAGTAACATCAGCGCCGCCTGATCGGTGGTTTCATAAGGCAAATTGATGATACGCCAGCTCGACGCGTGCGCGCTGTCGTTTGCTTCTGGCCGCAGCGGTGGACGAAGTGCATCAACCGCCTTGGCGGCAAAGGCACCGAGCTTGGCGATTCTGCTTAGACCTAAGGTTGTCGCTCTTAGCTGTGCGATTTTTGGCCTTAGTCTGGTCTCGAACTGCGTGGTCGCCTGGTCCCAAAATAATGCCAGATCGAAATTTTGCGGCCGGATAAAGCGTTCTTCAAGCACCACTAAACCGGTGATGTTGGCGACGTTAAAAATGCCGATTTTTTTCACACTGGCGGAGTGACTTTGACTATTTGCCACCAGATACCATCCTCCTGCTTTGAGTACCAGACCTAGTGGCTCCATTTGCCAGGAGCGCAGGCTGCTCCAACTTTGATACTTTACCTGTAGCGGTTTTTGATCTAACACGGCGCGTGCAATGACAGGCAGATCGGGTGTGCTTGCTTGCGTTGCATACCAATCATTGGTATCCAAATGAAAGCAAGCCGCAATGCGGTTAGAGCCTTCGCGTAGGCTAGGCGGTAATGAGGCCATGAGTTTTCGGCTCGCCAGGGTCGCCGCATTGCCCAAACCCAAAGCGATGGCTGGGCCAGGTAAGCCTATCAATAATAAGGCTTCGGCTTCATCGTTTTCCAGCCCTGTCAATTGGCTACGAAAACCCTCTACCAGCTGAAAGCCACCATGTGGTCCCCGTTCGCTGAGAATGGGTATGCCTGCGGCACTAAGCTCATCGATATCGCGGTAAATGGTACGTACCGACACTTCAAATTCTGTCGCTAATGCGTCTGCTGTGACTCTGTTTCGCACTTGCAACAAAATCATGATGGAAAGTAAACGGCTAGCGCGCATATATTTAATTTATTCAATAAATCCTGACACAGGCTGTCAAGAATGCTGATCTATCATAGCCTCAATCATCGCGAAGCATGCAATTTTAGGAGAACACAAATGACAGCATCAACCCATCAGCCAAGCAGACGGATTCTTTTACAAGCGGTAGCGAGTTTAGCGCTTGCACAATTTGCTGCCAGTGCAGCCAACTCTACGGAAAGTAAGGAGAAAGAAATGAAGACAAAGTACAAGGCAAAACCGGGTGAATTTGATTTTCTCAATGGCGAATGGAAAATTAAGCACCGGCGCTTAAAAAATCCCGCAAACAACGAATGGGACATCTTTGAAGGCGAGGCCACTTGCTGGAGTATTTTGGGCGGTATCGGCAACATTGAAGAGCTGCGCATTCCCGCGCGTAATTTTAGTGGCATGGGTTTGCGTTTACTTGATGTAGAAAACCAGCGGTGGTCAGATTTTTGGGTTAACGCAGCAAGCGGCGTACTCAATCCACCAGCCGTGATCGGTGATTTTATACATGGCGAAGGTATTTTTATCTCTGAAGATGTGGATGCCGGTATGCCCATCAAAGTTCGTGGTAAGTGGGATCAAATAATGCCGAAATCTTGCAGATGGCAGCAAGCAGTCTCGCGCGACAATGGCTCAACATGGCACGACAATTGGATAATGGAATGGCAGCGTGTTGCTTGAGTTCCTTGGCATTCAGCGTCCGGCATCCGGTGGACGGATGCTGACTTTGACCAGATCCGCTGAGTAATAGCGTTTAAAACTCTGCCACGCAACACCAGATTTTGCTGCGCGTGTCAGTGCAGTTTGCAGATATTCTCTATCAGCTTTGTCTAATGAAGTATTAGAAATATAAATGCCAGCATCGACCCATGGCAATTCATCAATAGGTTCGAATTTGAATTTGTCATGCAAATCTTGTACTCGTGTATCGCCCTTTATAGCACCGACGATACTGCTTGGTGCCATGATGGTGATGTGATTATTTGATACCTTAAGCATGCGCGCTACCGACACCACATCAGTCTCCAGCATCACTCGCCCTTGCTGAGTCATTTCTGTTACTAGATTTTGGAAGGCTGGACCAAAGTCAAACCCACGTACTAAAACTAAGCGGAGTTCTTTGCGCTGCAAGATATCTTGCGCAGATGTGATAGCCGGACGGTCTGAGGCAACAGAGATCACGGTAACGCGACTTTTTATCAACGG
>JANYFV010000346.1 GCA_025359635.1 Undibacterium sp.
TGATCGCAGTACAAGGGCCAAATGCGCGCGCCAAAGCGTGGGAAGTTCTGCCGGAAACCAAAGCCGCCAGCGCGGAAATCAAACCATTTAACGCCGTCATCGTTGACCAGACTTCTTTCGGTGAAGTCATGGTGGCACGTACTGGTTACACAGGTGAAGACGGTTTTGAAATCGCAGTAGCGGCCGATAAAGGACATGCCCTGTGGGATGCGCTGGTTGCGGTCGGCGTTAAGCCGGCTGGCCTTGGTGCGCGCGATACTTTGCGTCTGGAAGCCGGTATGAATTTGTACGGCCAGGACATGGATGAAAGTGTCAATCCACTCAATGCCGGCCTGGCATGGACCATCGATCTGGTCAGCGAACGTGATTTTATCGGTAAGGCTGCTTTGCTAGAGCAAGGTCAGAGCGCCCAATTTCTCGGTTTGATCTTGCGTGAAAAAGGTGGCATCTTACGAGCACATCAAAAAGTGATCTGTGCGCAGGGCGAGGGCGAAATCACCAGTGGTACATTTAGCCCAAGCATGCAGCAAGCGATTGCCTTGGCGCGCTTGCCTATGGGTGCGGCGATTGGCGATACAGTTCAGGTCGTGATCCGCGACAAACAGTTAGCTGCCACCGTAGTTAAATTGCCGTTCGTGCGTAATGGTAAAGTTTTAGTCGCCTGATGTAAGTAACCAATAAAATCTTAATAACATTATCAATTATTCTCTAGGAGCTTTCCATGAACATACCTGCCGAACTGAAATACACTGCCTCCCACGAATGGGTACGCCTTGAAGCCGATGGGACTATCGCCGTTGGTATCACTGAATTTGCTCAAGATGCACTGGGCGATATCGTGTTTGTTGATTTACCTAAAGTCGGCCAAGCGTTAACTGCCGGTAAAGATTGCGCAGTGATCGAATCAGTTAAAGCTGCTGGCGATATTTACGCTCCAGTGACTGGCGAAGTAGTGGCTGTGAATGATGCAGTTGTCGATGCGCCAGAATCTGTCAATGCTGATGCATTTAGTGCATGGCTGTTCAAGATCAAACCAACCAATGCAGCTGACCTCGATGCCTTAATGGATGCAGCCGCCTACGCTAAAAACATCGGTTAATTTGTTTTGACACGATCGGAAACTGGAAGTCATTCGGCTTCCGGCGTTCCAGCATTGCTTTCCCCTATCTTCTTTCTACATCATGACACAGCCCAGCCTAACCCAACTCGAAGCACAAGATGCTTTTATCGCCCGTCATATCGGCCCTTCAGAATCAGAGCAAGCAGCGATGTTGGCGACCTTGGGCTATGCCAGCCGTAGCGCCTTGATGGATGCAATAGTTCCGGCCAATATTCGCCGTCACGATGTGCTGCCACTTGGGCAATTTACCGAAGCAAAATCGGAACAAACTGCGCTGACAGAATTGAAAGTACTGGCCGGTAAAAACCGTGTACTGAAATCCTTGATCGGCCAAGGCTATTCCAATGCATTGACGCCAGGTGTGATTCTGCGTAATGTGTTTGAAAACCCAGCCTGGTACACTGCCTACACACCGTATCAGCCAGAGATTTCGCAAGGCCGCTTGGAAGCGATTCTGAACTTCCAGCAAATGATTACCGACATGACAGGCATGGACATCGCCAATGCATCCATGCTCGACGAAGGTACGGCTGCCGCTGAAGCCATGACGCTGATTCAGCGCGTCGGCAAGTCGAATTCCAAAGTATTTTATGTCGCCGATGATGTCTTGCCGCAAACCCGGGAAATCATCGAGACCCGTGCCAAGCCGCTGGGCATAGAAGTGCGTATCTGCACTGGCCAAGAAGCTTTAGAAAACGAATGTTTCGGCGTTTTGCTGCAATACCCTGGCGTGAATGGAGATGTGCGCGATTACCGCGAATACGCTATTGCCATGCACGCCAAAGGCGCAATGGTGATTGCCGCCGCCGATCTGTTGGCATTAACTTTGATCACGCCGCCTGGTGAGTGGGGCGCTGATGTCGTCGTAGGTAACAGCCAACGCTTCGGTGTACCGCTTGGCTTCGGCGGCCCGCACGCTGGCTATATGTCTACCCGCGACGCCTTCAAACGCAATATGCCTGGCCGTCTGGTTGGCGTGACGATAGATGCGCAAGGCGACAAGGCTTATCGACTCGCATTGCAAACACGCGAGCAACATATCCGCCGTGAAAAAGCCACTTCAAATATCTGTACCGCGCAAGTTTTATTAGCCGTCATCGCCTCGATGTATGCGATCTATCATGGCCCTAAAGGCTTGACACAAATCGCCCAGCGCGTGCATCGTTACACTGGTATTTTGGCAGCGGGTTTGAATCAGCTCGGCTACAAAATTGCCAATGCGACTTATTTCGATACCCTGACAATTAATGTAGAAGATGCCGCAGCCGTGCATGCAGCCTCCGTCGCTGCCGGTATCAATCTGCGTCAGATCAGCGCGACGCAAGTTGGCGTGTCTTTGGATGAAACCATTACCCGTGAAGATATCGCCACACTCTGGACGATTTTTGCACAAGGTAAAACCAGCCCGGATTTCAATGCGATTGAAACCAGCGTGAATGATGCCTTGCCAAAAGCAGTGACACGCACTAGCGCTTTCCTGACGCATCCAACTTTCAACCGCTATCACGCAGAACATGAAATGCTGCGTTACCTGCGCAGTCTGGCAGACAAAGATCTGGCATTAGATCGCACCATGATACCGCTGGGTTCATGCACGATGAAGCTCAATGCCACGAGTGAAATGATCCCTGTCACCTGGCCAGAATTCTCTAACATCCATCCTTTCGCACCGAATGACCAAACCGTTGGTTATCGCGAAATGATCGATCAATTAGAGGCCATGTTATGCGCGGCTACCGGTTACGCCGCAGTCTCGCTGCAGCCAAATGCAGGTTCGCAAGGTGAATACGCCGGCTTGCTGGTGATCCAGGCTTACCACGCTTCACGTGGCGAGGCGCATCGTAATATCTGCCTGATTCCATCCTCTGCGCATGGCACCAATCCGGCTTCGGCCAGCATGGTCGGTATGGAAGTCGTGGTCGTAGCTTGCGATGGCAACGGTAACGTTGATCTGGTAGATTTGATCGCTAAAGCAGAAAAGCACAGTGCTAATCTGGCCGCTTGCATGGTC
>JANYFV010000445.1 GCA_025359635.1 Undibacterium sp.
GGACGAAGCGCAATTTGATCTCACGCCCGCTACGGAAAAAGCGATCAGCTGGTTAAGCACACTCACTGAGCGTAGTTTTGTCGGCACTGAATCGCGCTTACTCACCTTGTTTGAACTACTTAAACAAATGCGACTAGGGAGCGAAACCAATCCGCAAACAAGGCTGGCAGAATTACATCACCAGCGCGAGCAGCTCGATCTTGAAATCGCCAGAGTAGAGGCTGGCGACATTCCACTATTGGACGAAACCGCCTTAAAAGACCGCTTTCAACAATTCACCGCAATGGCGCGAGATTTGTTGACCGATTTTCGCGAAGTCGAACATAATTTTCGCGGTTTGGACCGGCGCGTACGTGAGCGTATCGCGCTATGGGAAGGTGCAAAAGGCAGCTTGCTGGAAGAAATCATGGGCGAGCGCGATGCGATTGCCGATTCCGACCAGGGCCACAGTTTTCGCGCCTTCTGGGATTTTTTAATGTCCGGCAGCCGTCAAGAAGAACTCACTGCACTACTGGACCACGTCCTCAATTTAGCGCCGATCGCAGCGCTCAAACCAGATGCGCGTACCCGTCGCGTGCATTACGATTGGCTGGAAGCGGGTGAAAATACCCAGCGCACGGTTGCTTTATTGTCGCAGCAACTCAGGCGTTTTTTAGACGATCAGGCGTGGCTGGAAAATCGCCGCATCATGGACATCTTGCATGGCATCGAGGCCAAAGCGCTAGCGCTCCGCAGTGCGCCGCCTTCAGGCATACTCATGAGCATAGACGATACCGCCGCCGAAATAGAATTACCCATGGAACGGCCACTTTACACACCTGCGATCAAGACGGTTCTGTCCAGCATTGCCCTGGTATCCGGCGAATTGGATGATACCGAAGACGCTACCGCCGCTCTGCAATCGCTGTATGCACAAGTCATCATAGATAAGGCAATATTGACGCGACATATCCGCCTAGCCTTGCAAGAACGCAGCCAAATTAGCCTGGCCGAGTTATGCCAGAGTCAGCCGCTACAACATGGTTTGGCGGAACTGGTCGCCTATTTGCAATTGGCCAGCGACGCATTTAAAAGCGTAGTCGATGAAGAAACCCGCGACAGCATCAGTTGGCAACGGCAAGATGCGGATGGCCAGATGCAAGCCAAACAGGCATCCCTACCGCGCGTGATTTTTGTCAGATAACTCTTGAGCTTAAAAATAAGATGACACAAGCAGAACTTTCCACAGCAAATACCTCCGGCAATGACTTATCGACGCTCATCATCTTGTTGCTAAAAGGTGTGATCTATCAAGATGCCGATGCCAGTCTGTGGAATGCCCTACTCCTATTGCAAGCACGGGTGCGTGATTACGTCAGCGTGCTTGGCTTAGAGCTGGTACTGGACGAAGCAGAGGCCTATGCCTTCTTGCGCTCACGGCCACCCAATCAGGAAACTGACGATGCAGCGGTCACACTGCCAAGGCTGATCGTCAGGCGAGCGCTATCGTTTCCTGTGAGTTTATTGCTGGCCTTATTACGTAAAAAACTCGCTGAATTCGATGCCAGTGGCGGTGACACCAGGCTAGTATTATCACGCGATGAGATCGTCGAATTGATACGAGTATTTCTGCCCGAAACCAGCAATGAAGCCAAACTCATGGATCAGATGGAAACCCACTTAAACAAGATCGTAGAATTAGGATTTTTGCGTAAATTAAAAGTGGCCACAGGACAAACCAGCCTGTTTGAAGTGCGCCGCATTCTCAAGGCCTTCGTCGATGCGCAATGGCTGGCCGAATTCGACCTGCGACTGGCAAGCTACCAGACGCAGCTCACATCAGGAAACAAGGATGACTAATCCAGCCGCAGAAACACACACCCTGAGTCTGGATTTTGCGGCCGATGAAGCGCTCTCGGGTTTTCGTTTGCAACGCTTGGAAGTCTTCAACTGGGGCACTTTCGATAGTCGGGTCTGGGCCTTGAATCTGGCAGGCAAAAACGCCTTGCTGACCGGCGATATTGGTTCAGGCAAATCAACCCTGGTCGATGCCGTCACCACCTTG
>JANYFV010000468.1 GCA_025359635.1 Undibacterium sp.
GCCTTGCAATATGCCGATGCAAAAACCTCAGCCGCGGTGCTCACCCTGGCAAAACAGGAATTGAGTAAGCAACAAGCTGCTTTAGACAAGCGCGATAACAAGAACATTCCCAGCGCCATCGATGCATTTCGTGCGGCAAAATATTTACGCAGTGTGCAGGGAGATTTAAAAGACTGGTTTAATTTCTACAATGGCTACGATCCAAGTTTTTCGTATTGGAACAGAACGGCGTATGACGCTGTAGACAAAACGATGACGGAGTATGCCAATTTTTTACGCGATAAAATCGCTGGGGCAGCCAATCCTGAAACCATCATCGGCGACCCGATAGGCCGTGAGGCAATACTGCGCGGCCTGCGCCATGAAATGATTCCTTACACGCCAGAAGAACTGATCATCCTGGCAGATAAGGAATTACGCTGGTGCCAAAACGAGATGAGCAAGGCCGCCGCAGAAATGGGGCATAAAACGTGGCAAACGGCATTAGAAGCAGTCAAACAACAAAGCCCAAATCCGGGTGAGCAACCAAAACTGGTGGTTGCACTAGCCGATGAAGCCATCGCCTATTTGGAAAAAAACGATTTGGTGACGGTACCGCAAATCGCCAAACGGGATTGGCGCATGTCTATGCTGTCGGCGGAAGCACAATTGCAGGCACCGTTCTTCCTGGGGGGTGAAGATGTGCTGGTCGCCTACCCGACTGAGAGCATGCCACAAGAAAAAAAGGCGATGGCCATGCGTGGCAATAACCGGTATTTTTCTCGTGCAGTGGTCCATCACGAATTAATTCCCGGCCATCATTTACAGCATTTTTACAACCAACGTTACCAAACCCAAAGGGACATGTTCCATACCCCATTTTGGGGCGAAGGCTGGGCCTTGTATTGGGAGATGCAACTTTACGATCGCGGCTTTGCCCGCACCCCGGAAGAAAAAATCGGCATGCTGTTTTGGCGCAGTCACCGTGCGGCACGCATCCTTTTTTCGCTCTCATTTCATTTAGGAAAAATGAGCCCAGATCAGGCGATTAATTTACTCGTCGAACGGGTCGGCCATG
Source organism: Undibacterium sp. (assembly GCA_025359635.1). Lineage (GTDB taxonomy): Bacteria > Pseudomonadota > Gammaproteobacteria > Burkholderiales > Burkholderiaceae_D > Undibacterium. The sequence continues at coordinate 1,058 of JANYFV010000468.1, forward strand.
AACGTGAAAACGCCGCCGCCGAGGTGCGCAGAAGTTTTGCCGGGGATTACGGCCCACTGTATCAAGCGGCTTACATGCTGGGCGGATTGCAATTCCGCGCACTGCATCAGGAAGTCGTCGGCGGCGGAAAAATGAGCGAACGCGAATTTCATGACAGCATCTTAAAGGGTGGTCAAATGCCAGTATCAGTGGTTCGCTCGCGCATATTAAAGACCACACCCGAGCTTGATCTACCAGCGACCTGGAAGTTTTATCAGTTTGACGAAAAAAAATGACACCTGAGTTAAAGCGAGATTTTCCAATAGGTGCATTAAATATATAAACATTTTTGTTTACTTAATCAAAGAAGCGACTATACTGAAAACTTCATTTCTATCTTCGGTTTATTCGCTTATCTGATGAAAACACCTCTGCTCATCTCCGCCGCCTGTTTGCTAGCCCTGCTTTCTACCGTCGGCGCGGCCTTGCCTTACCCGATCTTGCCGCCCTTGTTTGCAGCCGATGCCAGTAATAGCCTGAATCATTTTTGCGGCTTGCCAGCAAAATTACTGTTTGGCATCGCACTCAGTATTAATCCTCTTGGGCTGCTGATCGGCTCTGCCTTACTTGGGCCTTTATCCGACCGCTATGGGCGCCGCCCGGTGTTGCTGAGTAGTGCGCTGGGTGCAGCTTTGGGTCATACGATTACGGCCTGGGCTTTGGTCTTACAATCGTATCCCTTATTTATTCTGGCGCGCTTTGTTACCGGCCTCATGGAGGGCAATGGTTCGGTCGCACGAGCATTGCTGGCCGACCGGCTCGACGGTGATTTACGCGTGCGGGCGCTGGCCTGGTTGAACGGTGCATTTTATGCAGGTTGGCTGGCCGGACCTCTGTTGGCGGGCTTGACTTTGGTGTGGGGTATAACCGTACCGTTCTGGATTGCCGCCGCAGCTCTGGTATTGGCCGCAGCAGTGGTGGCGATCACGCTGCCAAAAGAGATGCCCTCGAAGGCGACTACCTCGTGGTGGCAAGTGGCGCGCGACAAACATACTTT
>JANYFV010000513.1 GCA_025359635.1 Undibacterium sp.
AAACGCACGTATCAAGACAGTATCTACCGGGAGATCATCAGTGATTAACCAGATTCTTTCGACACGATCCATTTCTTTGCCCTGAATCAAGCGCAACTGCCGCATGTCGTACAATTTTTTCTGGCAGGCTTCGGCACACGCTCCGCTATCAACTTGCAGCATGATCCATTTACCCTTGAATGCATCGAGTTCTTTTGCCTCGCCGCCCAACAAACTTCCGCCTAATTTGGGTATCGGGTAAAGACGCGGATCCAATATAACGCCGTAATTTGTGCGACCTGTTGGCTGGATCACGTAATAGTAAAGGTATGAAAAAATAATGGGGGCAGCACACACTGCCAAAATAGCAAACAATTTCCAACGACCTGCTGAAGTTCTTTTATTTACTTTTTCCACGACGAAATCCTGTAACAACAAAAAAAATAACTGCCATCAAAGACAGTGCGTACCATTGAAATGCATATGCCCGGTTTTTATCCGAACCTACCGAAGGTAAAGTCCAATCGCGCTGCAAACCGTCAAAGCTGTCACTGGTTTGATCCACTACGAAATCGAGTATGTTCAAACCCATTTGCCTGGCGCCATCAGGAATGTCGAGATTTTGTAAAATCACTCCCGGCTTGTATGTTTCGCTTGCTCCCAATTGCATGACTTTTTCCACGCCTAAGCGGATCACGCCCTCCAACTGCATCGCTCCCTCTGGCGTTTTAAGCAAGGGCATTTGCGTGCGACTCACTGGGTTTCTCGGCTGCCAGCCGCGCACAACCAAAATATACTGATCGCTTCCCTGAATTTTAAACGGCATCAAAACATAAAACCCGGCAACCCCATGCAATTGCCGGTTATCCAGATACAAGGGCCAATCTCGGACAAATTCCCCCCGCAGACTTACCCTTCGAAAGACAATATTTGCAACCGCCGCATTCAGATCAGCAGCCGTTAGTGGGGCTTGTTGCGCTCGCTGTAATAGAGCATTGGCGGCATCTTCCTTTTCAAGCGCACGCCGGGTCTGCCACTGTCCTAAACTGACACCGAGTATGCATACTACTAGCGTACATATCAATGGGATCAACCGAAGGCGAAAGGTGTTAGGCATTACAATAGAGTTTTTCTAAATGGGTCTGTCAGCATGAAAATTCTTGTCGCTATCGCTTTTTTACTGATCTTCATCAGTCTAGGCTCAGCTTTGATTTATATGATGAAAGACAAGGGTAAAAGTAATCGAACCGTCAAAGCCCTCGCTTTCCGTGTGGGATTTTCTATTGCGCTGTTCCTACTCATACTTATTGCACATCATTTCGGTTTAATCCAACCAACCGGAATCCGTTAAATTTATTGCTCGACGACAGTTAGTAAGCAATAACAAAAAGCCGCACATTGTGCGGCTTTTTGTTATTGCTTGTAGTCAAAGACGAGCAAATTAGAGCCAATACACAACCACGTACAATCCAAGCCAAACCACGTCAACAAAGTGCCAATACCAAGCTGCGCCTTCAAACGCAAAGTGTTGTTCTGGCGTAAAGTGTCCCTTCATAACACGGTACAAAACTACCGATAACATGATCGCACCCATGGTCACGTGAAACCCGTGAAAACCAGTGAGCATGAAAAATGTCGAACCGTAGATTCCGGACGTCAGTTTCAAACCCTCGTGATAAGCCTCGATATACTCATAAGCCTGGCAACCCATAAAAACTGCGCCCAGCAAAATTGTAGCAAACAACCAAATTGCCGTCTTGGCACGGTGACCTTCACGCAAGGCATGATGAGCGATAGTCAACGTCACACCCGACGTCAACAACAAAGCTGTATTGATCGTCGGAATAGGGAAAGGCCCCATCGTCTTGAACGCTTCGATCGTACCGGCAGGGCCAACATTACCCCATTGAGCGACAAAATCAGGCCACAACACTTTGTGATCCAAATCTGCTAACCAAGGCATACTAATACTGCGGGCATAGAACAATGCACCAAAAAAAGCGCCAAAGAACATCACTTCGGAGAAAATGAACCAGCTCATGCTCCAGCGAAAAGAAATGTCGACGCGAGAATTATATTTACCAGCTTCTGATTCAGCGATTGCGTCGCCAAACCAGTTATACAAGACAACCAGTGTCAGAAAAATACCCGTGAAATTGAGGTAAGATCCCCAAGACAGGTCATTCACCCAAGCGGATGCGCCCAACATGGTCATCAATAAAGTAATCCCTGCCAATACCGGCCATTTTGATGGATTTGGTACGAAATAATAAGGGGCTTTAGCTGTGTGAGAACTCATTTCTATCTCCTGATACAATTTTTAAACTGACTCTTTATTTTGCCACGACATTTTTGACGATGATCACCAATGTCGAGATGAATATTAATGCACCAATAACGGCAGCAATAATGACATGAACCGGATTGAGTTGCGCCGCATCCTTTTCATAATCACTTTTTTTCCGGATACCCAAAAAAGACCAAAATACAGCTTTCATGGTCGCCCCGAACGACGCCTTTCGCTTGGTGACCGGATTTGATTCTTCCGATTCTTTCATTACTTATACGCCTTTACCAGTAACATTCGGCTTCACACCGACCTCAAAAAATGTATATGACAAAGTGATCGTCTTCACATCTTTAGGTAACTTCGGGTCTATATAAAACACCACTGGCATCTGCCTTGCTTCGTTTGCTTCCAGAGTTTGCTGCTTAAAGCAAAAACACTCCATCTTCTTAAAATACTGTGCTGCCTGCTGCGGTGCATAACTGGGAATAGCTTGCGCGTCCATCTTGTACGACTGCTTGTTGACGACTTCATACACAACTTGCGTCATTTCACCAGGATGCACCTTTATACTTGGTACGGTTGGCCGAAAACGCCATGGGCCTTGTGTATTAGCATCGAATTCTATCGTTACTTCACGACTTTTATCGATTTGCGAATTGGAAATCTCTTTGATTGAGATATCCTTTGGTGTAAGTATGTTCACACCAGTCAACTCGCAAATTTGTTTATAAATCGGTACTAACGCATAACCAAAACCAAACATCACAACAGCAATCACTAACAACTTGCCTAGCATGGTGCCGTTGAGTTTCTTGACACCTGAGCGCCCTTGTTTTGAGGGTTCTTCCAACATCTGATCTTTCAAGCAGGCTTCAACGTAGCCAAGTTTGTTTGACTATAACGCCAACAAAAAAAACTAACACGACGGAGAACAACATTAATGCCGTTCTCAAGTTATTCGGCTTTTTATCGTTTTTCATTTTTTGCAAGAAGCTCAACCTACATTGAGCTTCCATCCATTCTTATTTAAAACTCTTATTTAACTACAGGCGGTTCTTCAAATGTATGGAAAGGCGCAGGGCTAGGCACTGTCCATTCCAGACCTTCAGCACCATCCCATGGCTTAGCTTCAGCAGGCTTGCCGCCTCTGATGCATGGGATAACGACAGCCAGCAAGAAATACACTTGCATCAAGCCGAAACCAAACGCACCTATCGTTGCGATTTGATTGAAGTCAGTGAACTGCGCAGGATAGTCAGCATAGCGACGTGGCATCCCAGCCAATCCCAAAAAGTGCATAGGGAAGAATGTGATGTTGAAGAATATCAATGAACCCCAGAAATGGATCTTGCCGCGCAATTCGTTGTACATGAAACCAGTCCACTTTGGGCTCCAGTAGTAGAATCCAGCGAACAGAGCAAACAAGGAACCCGCCACCAACACATAGTGGAAATGGGCAACCACGTAATAGGTATCCTGCAACTGGATATCAATTGGAGTCACAGCCAAAATCAGGCCTGTAAAACCACCCATGGTAAATACGAAGATGAAACCAACTGCAAACAACATAGGAGTTTCAAAACTCATCGAACCTTGCCACATCGTTGCAACCCAGTTAAATACCTTCACACCAGTCGGAACTGAGATCAGCATGGTTGCATACATAAAGAACAATTGCGCAGTCACTGGCATGCCAGTGGTAAACATATGATGCGCCCAAACGATGAAAGACAAAATCGCGATAGACGACGTTGCATACACCATCGATGCATAACCAAACAAAGGCTTACGGGCAAATGCTGGAACAATTTGCGAGACGATACCAAAGGCTGGCAAAATCATGATGTACACCTCTGGATGTCCGAAGAACCAGAAAATGTGTTGATACATAACAGGATCACCACCGCCAGCGGCATTAAAGAAAGAAGTACCAAAATGTCTATCAGTCAGCGTCATCGTGATGGCACCAGCCAATACAGGCATAACAGCGATCAACAGATAAGCTGTAATCAACCAGGTCCAGCAAAACATTGGCATCTTCATCAGAGTCATGCCAGGTGCGCGCATGTTCAGGATAGTTGTAATAATATTGATCGAACCCATGATGGATGAAGCACCCATGATATGGACGGCAAAAATCGCCATATCCATTCCAGGACCCATCTGTGTTGACAATGGCGCATACAAAGTCCAACCTGCAGCAGTTGCGCCACCTGGTACCCAAAATGAACCCATCAACAAAATAGCTGCGGGAGGCATTAACCAGAACGAGAAATTATTCATACGGGCAAACGCCATATCGGCAGCACCGATTTGCAGTGGAATCATCCAGTTAGCAAAACCGACGAAGGCCGGCATAATCGCGCCGAAAACCATCACCAGTCCGTGCATGGTTGTCAGCTGATTAAAGAACTCCGGTTGCATCAACTGCAAACCAGGCTGAAACAATTCACTACGGATCAACAGTGCCATGACACCGCCAGCCATCAGCATAGTGAAGGCAAAAATCAGGTATAAATTACCGATGTCTTTGTGATTAGTAGCAAATAAGTAACGTGTAAAACCATGTGGAGCGTCGTGACCGTGGTCATCGTGCCCGTGAGAATGATCGTGTGCGTGATCGACTGCTGTGGTGCTCATCTCTATCTCCTGTTCAATTACTTACGCGCAGCCAGAACTTCGGCTGGCTGGACGATATTCTCGGCGGACTTGTTCGACCAGTTGTTGCGGGTATAGGTGATTACCGCTGCAATTTCTGTATCAGACAAAGTGGCTTTCCAAGCTGGCATGGCGTTTTTGCCGTTGAGCAAAATACCAACCTGAACTGTTTTCGGGCCCGCCACAACTACAGAACCATCCAGTGCCGGGAATGCGCCAGGCACACCTTTACCAGTTGCCTGGTGACATGCCACACAATTTGCCGCATATACTTTTTCACCGCGCTGTTTTAGCTCATCAATGGTCCAGACTTTGCTAGGATCATCGGCATTGGCAGCCATTTCTTTTTGCTTAACATCGACCCATTTTTTGTAGTCATCGTCAGAAACGACATTGACGACGATGGGCATGAAGGCATGTTCTTTACCGCACAACTCTGAACAAAGACCACGATAAACACCGATCTTGTCTGCTTTAAACCAAGTATCGCGAACGAATCCCGGAATCGCATCTTGCTTGACGCCAAACGCAGGGATAGACCAGGAGTGAATGACATCGTTCGCTGTTGTGATCATGCGGATCTTTTTATTGACCGGCACGAAAACTTCGTTATCGACTTCCATCAGATAATTATCGCCGCGCTCTTCAGTTGGCAATACACCTGGCGCGCCAACTTGCGTTCTTGGCGTTTTGAGGGTCGACAGGAAGGAGATTCCTTGACCATCACCCTTAAGATAATCGTAAGCCCATTTCCACTGCATGCCAGTGACTTTAATGGTGATATCAGCGTTTGAGGTATCTTTCATCGACACTAATGTTTTTGTCGCTGGCAAAGCCATACCGATAACAATAATGAATGGAACGATGGTCCACAAAATCTCAACGGTAGTACTTTCATGGAAAGTTGCCGCTTTGTGTCCTAGCGATTTCCGATGTTTTAAAATTGAGTAAAACATCACACTAAACACTGCAACAAAAATCACCATGCAAATGACCAGCATTAAATTATGCAAGGAATATATTTGCTCTGCGATTTGTGTCACTGGCGTTTGCAAGTTCAACTCAAGCACCGCAGGACCGCCCTGACTATCTTTTACTGCCGCCCAAGTTGGCAAGCCTGCTGCCATGAGCGAAGCACCCAGCATTAACGACTGTAATCGCTTAGCATCTTTCATGATTTCCCCAAAACCCTGTTTAAATTTTTCTTAGAAGTGTCTTAATTCGCACTAGCAACTTCCGCAACTGCGAGAGTATAAGGTGTAAAGCTGCTCTACATCAAGAGAAAATCGAGCAGAAGACACACACTTTAACTATGATCTATCTCAATCATCGTCTAAATGAGAGAATCAAAAACTAGGCAAATCAAAAAAACTTGATATGATTTAAAGTTGTTTTTTGGAAAAATTCATATGAACAATTGTTTCTCCCGAAGCAAGCTTTTGCGGGACAGGTTTAAATGCATGGCCGTAAATCACTTCAAATGTTAGCGGAATACGACCGTCCTGATTACGCATTTTTTCTAGCTCGACGCACAAACGACGATAGGCGTGCTTACCTAACAAACCTTGACGACGGGTCAATAACGGATTACCACCGAGTGCACGTACATCGGCCAATAATTTATCGACGCTTTCATACGTCAGCGTCAATTTTTCCATATCCATGACTGGCGTGGAAAGACCGCAATTCACCAGCATATCGCCAAAATCATGCATATCGACGAAAGGCAAGGTATGTGGGAATTGATCGATAGTTGAAAACGCCTGTCTCAGTTCCAGCAGTGTATCTGGGCCAAAACATGAAAACATCAGAACACCTTCAGTGCGCAACACTCTGCGCCATTCGGCAAAAACCAAATCCGCTTGGGGGTGCCAATGCAGCGCCAAATTCGACCATAGCAAATCAACACTATTACCAGCCAAAGGAAGACGAGAAAAATCAGCGCAAGCAATCCCAGAATGTGACGCCGCGCGCGAATTCGATGGCAGCCATTTATCCAGAAATCGTCCAATCGAACTCTTCACCTCTTGCTGATGTTGAATTCCCGATGCCAACATGGCAAATGAAGCATCAACCCCAAGCAAGTGCGAATTTGGGAAATACGCTTGCAATTGCGCTAAATCTGCGCCTTCGCCACAACCAGCGTCGAGCACTCGAGTCGGGATTAACTTGATCAGTTCAAGTTTCTCGCGCATACGCCCGGCGATTTCACGTCTTAAGAAATTCGAGGGCGCAACACGATCCTGGTGCGCGAAAAGCTGGCGCACAGTTTGCAAATTAATTGGGGCACTCAGTGTCATAAATTAGTGTGTAAACAATAAATTCGCAAACATCTGTCGAATGCGATAATGCAATAGTTTACACGTTTGCCAACGAAATTTGTCACCTGCCTTCCTATGCCCGCATTGAGACATCTGCTAAAGCAACAATTCCATAAAGCGATTGCAACTTTGCTGCCATGTTCCTGCGTCCTTTGCGGTAAAACGTGCAAAACACTTGTATGTCCCGAATGTCATCTGCAATTTTTTAAAGACTCAACATCGCGCTGCGTGCAATGCGCCATTCCTTTAATATCTACATCAGCCAACCCGCACCACTGCGGCGATTGCCTGAGTACAGCGCCAAACTTCGACCACACCATCGTTGTCTGCAACTATGTAGCGCCCTCAGACCAACTGATACTGGCGTATAAGTTCGGCCATCGCTTAGCTATCGCAGCACTATTTGCCGAGATGTTGCGCGATGCCGCATTAAAGGAACATCAACAGTCCTTATGTGATGTGTTGTGTCCCGTGCCTTTAGGACGTCAACGGTTAATCGAACGGGGATTCAATCAGTCATTAGAAATTGCCAAGCCACTGTCGCACCATCTAGGAGTCGCGCTTTACCCGGCACTCCTACACCGAAGTCGGGAAACTGCACAACAAAGTAGCCTGCATCCTGATGACCGACATAAAAATGTACGTAATGCGTTCACCATTGACAGCACAGCCATTGAGTTAATCCGTGGCAAGCACGTAGGCGTGGTTGATGACGTCATGACCACTGGCACGACCTTAAATGAAATTGCCAGTATTCTTAAACGATTCGGAGCGGCAAAAGTGAGTAATTACGTCTTCGCCAGAACACCGCTTCATTGATAGGATTTTGTCAGTTATCATGACAACTATTCAGATAATTAAAAAAGGACGCTATTTTGTTTCATGTAGTCTTAGTCGAACCAGAAATTCCGCCGAACACTGGCAATATTATTCGCCTGTGCGCTAATACTGGTGCGCAACTGCATCTGATTGAGCCATTGGGCTTTCCATTGGACGACAGCAAAATGAAACGTGCGGGTCTGGATTATCATGATTACGCGACCATGAAGGTACACAAAAATTGGCAGGCGTTTTTAGATGCAGAGCAACCGGATCAGGCACGCATGTTCGCCATGACCACGCACGGCTCTTCTACCTTTTCATCTTTGACTTTCAAGGCTGGGGATTTTTTTGTTTTTGGTTCAGAAACGCGAGGCCTGGCGCCTTCACTGAGAGAATCATTTCCACTTGATCAGCGCATTCGTTTGCCGATGCAGCCAGAAAATCGTAGCCTTAATTTATCCAATACTGTGGCGGTAGTGATCTATGAAGCATGGCGCCAGAATGGTTTTTCTGGCGGTGCATAATTTATCAGGCTTTCTTAGTAATGGCATGACTTGCGCTGGATTGCGCACGATGAATGATTCTCTCGCCTGATTCAAGGTATCAAGAACACTCGCCGTATTAAATGGTTTTACGATATAACCTGCGGCACCTTTTTCTATAGCCTGTTTTACAATTTCATCATCGTCATTTGCAGTCACCATCAGCACTATAGTCTCAGGCAGATGTTCATGTATCGCTTCGAGCACTTCGATACCGTTCATTGGTGGCATAACAACATCGAGCAAAACAAGGTCAGTTTAAGTCTGAGGCACACACCCACACCCGCCTTAACCGTCACTCGCCTCGCCGACAACTTCAAACTGGCCACCTCGTAAAATGATGCCCAACAAGGTACGAGTCAGGTCATAGTCATAGTCATCGACAATTACCACCCGATTTTTATTGTCTGGAGTCGTTTTCCATCCTTATTAATAAACAACAACCACGACGTTAAATCTTCTTCTCACTTAAAAATTTTGCCCATCACAAAAACATGTAAGGTACCGTGACTCTCACCTCTTTTGTAAAGATTGCAGGGCAAGACTGTCAATAGCACAGAAAAATATTTTATAGCAAAAAGAGCGTCACATCCTAGATAGATAAAAGACACAAAAAATCAAATTGTAGTAAGAGAGGCATCAAGTTGGCATATCTATTCCCGATGCTCGTCTTGGTATTTGCCAGTTTGCCTCTGTTTGCACGATTTGGTTTTTTACAGTTTATGTCATTTTTCGGCATCATCGTTATCGTCATTCTGTGGGCGCGTTAGAGTGCTAAAAAAGAAGTTATTCCTGAAGTGGAAGAAGTTCCGACCGCACCCGTTGTTCGTTATGTAGCAACTACGGTTGATGAGGATGATGGCCAAACGGAACTACTCCATTCAATTTTGCCCGTATGGCAAAACCACATATTTACACTATCAAATCATTTTTGAAGGAGCTGCAACATGTCAAAACAGTCATGGTTGTCGATGATTCAGCGTCGGTAAGACAAGTAGCAGAGCTGGCACTGAGCGGTGCTGGTTACGCGGTCATTGAAGGAATAGACGGGGTCTAGCGCCACGCCAGAACAAACCACGGCAGGTGCCCCTGCATGAACGATTGCACCGTCTGCTCAACGGTGGCAACAACAAGACGAACAACAGTGCCGACAACACCAGCTCAGTCTTCGCCCACAACAATCACAACGACGACACCACCAAAGCCTCCGGTGGCGGCGTCATGGACAACGGCAACTGGCACCTCTCGCTACGCTTTGGCCCAGATTGCCTGGACCCGCTCTCGTTCATCCGCTACCTCAGCACCATCGCCGACAGCATTCCCGCCATCGAACTCATGGATGCAGAGACCTGCTACCTCGGATTAATATGTGAGGGTAAGTCGCGCAGATAATTACTGCGCAAGGCGGCCAACATCACCTTTACTTGTTCCATATTGCGCTTTCTTTCATCCTATTTCCTGACGATTTTTTTACGGTCATTGCCGTATCAACAGGCTATTTTGCGTCAGTTTACCGGGCTCAATCACGCAACACCCGCAATAATTTGTTAAAAACTTTGCGTAAAAAATCTCTCAATAAATAAAAATCTAAACGCGTGTTGTAGCCATTAAAGAATACTTTCTGCTATCGTCATTTGCTCAATTGCCTTAAATGAAAAGCAATAGCAAATAAATCAACAAAAAGCTTGGTCGATACACCGCTTTATGTTGAAATAGCATTTGCTACAAAATACGACAACAATGCGATCTGTTGTTGCGTTGTGTGTATTTTTTTGAAAATAAACACCGTTTTATTTCCATTGCCACATGAACACGAAACACACCATTTATCTACTACCGCTATCCTTGCAGGTACGTCCTTGAACAGCAAAACCTTATTGCCATTTGAGGAGGATAACGCAAGCCTGCTTGCGCTGCTCAACGCTCTACCGATGTGTATTTCATACATCGATACGGAATTACGCTACCAGTTTGTGAATGCCGCTTACCTCGACTGGTTCCACCTAGAGAGATCGGCCATCATTGGAAAAACACTGCCTGAAGTCATCGGCGTAGAGGCTTTTGATCTGGTTCATACCCACGTTAAAAAAGCACTTTCTGGTCAAGCAGTATCTTATGAAGCGCATATTCCGTATGCCTCATCCAGTCAAAGACACATATCGGCCGAATTGATACCCGCATTTTCTGCAAATGGCATTGTCCGCGGTTGCTACGCCATGATTCAAGATATATCGCAAAAAAAAATGCTCGAAGATGAACAGCGTACCAAAGAAAAAATGTGGCGATTCGCTTTAGAAAGCGCAGGTGATGGTGTATGGGATTGGTATCCGCAAACAGGGCTTGAGACATTATCGAAGCGACTTAAAGAAATTTACGGTTTGTCTGAAGATGATATTACTGATTTTTCGGATGATTTAGATAGCCGTACGCACCCCGAAGATCTGGCGCAAATGCGCAAAGACAGACAGGAACATTTTGATGGATTCACGCCCATCTATACCAACGAGCATCGTGTCCGATGCAAAGATGGCCAATGGAAGTGGATATTGACACGTGGCACTGTTATTGAACGGGGCGCTAATGGCTTGCCGCTCAGAGTAGTTGGCACACATACCGATATCTCCGAACGTAAGCAAGCCGAAGCCGCAGTTCGACAAAGCGAAGAGCGATTACGCATGGCTTTATCCGCCACACGCCAAGGACTTTATGATCTCAATGTACAAACGGGGGAAGCAATCGTCACCGATGAATACGCGACGATGCTTGGCTATGAACATGCAGATTTCCATGAAACAAATAGAGCATGGCGCGCGCGCTTACATCCGGATGATCTATCGCCAACCATCGAAGCATACAAAAACTACATCGATGGAAAAACCAAAGAATATCGTGTTGAATTTCGCCAACGGAAAAAAGATGGAGAATGGATCTGGATACTTTCCGTCGGGGCCATCGTTGAATATGACAAAGATGGTTTTCCACTTCGCATGCTCGGTACCAATCTTGATATCAATGAAAAAAAGAAGGCTGAAGCACTGATATGGCGACAGGCAAACATTGACACTCTCACTGGCTTACCAAATCGCCGGATGTTTAATACTCAATTGGAACACGATCTGCAAATCAGCAAACGAACTGGTCTGCCGCTTGCCGTACTTTTTATCGACCTCGATCACTTCAAGACTGTCAACGATACACTTGGTCACGCCATTGGTGACGCACTGTTAATTGAAGCTGCACGTAGACTCAAAGCGTGCGTAAGGGAATCAGATACGGTTTCTCGTTTAGGCGGCGACGAATTTACCATTTCCTTACCCGAATTACATGGCACCGAGCATGTAGAAACTATTGCCGAGAACATTATCGAAAAAATGGCAGAGCCATTTATGTTAGACAGCGAAGACGTATTTCTTTCCGCTAGTATTGGCATAACGATATTTCCTGGCGAGGCAGAAACAGTGCCCGATTTAATCCGCCACGCTGACCAGGCTATGTACGCAGCTAAAGCGGGTGGACGCAATCGTTTTAGTTATTTCACTCCCACTTTGCAAACTGCTGCATTAGCACGCATGCGACTCACCAGTGAATTGCGCATCGCCATTGCAGAAAAACATTTACAGGTCTATTTCCAACCGATTGTCGACCTCCATACCGGTCGCATTCGCAAAGCGGAAGCACTTATACGCTGGCGACATGAAGAACGTGGATTTATCAGCCCGGCAGATTTTATTCCATTAGCTGAGGCCAGCGGTTTAATCGCTCACATCGGCGAATACGTTTTTACCGAAACGGTACGTTGGGTGCAACGTTGGCGCGAAAAATATATTGCCAGCTTTCAGATCAGTATGAACCAATCACCCGTCGAGTTTCAAGGTGATGGCCATCGCTACACCAAATGGACCGCTCAATTAAAGCAACTTGAATTGCCAGGGCAGGCAATCTCAGTTGAAATTACCGAAGGCTTGCTGTTAGATGCAAGCGAAAAAATAATTGAAAAATTATTACTATTTCGCGAAGCAGGTATGCAAGTGTCGTTAGATGATTTTGGCACAGGCTATTCGTCGTTGTCGTACTTGAAAAAATTTAATATCGATTATCTTAAAATTGATCAGTCATTCATTCGTAATTTAAGCACCGATAAGAGCGATATCGCATTAACTGAGGCGATCATCGTCATGGCACACAAACTCGGTTTGAAAGTCATTGCGGAAGGTGTAGAAACCATAGAGCAAAGAGAGACGCTCCGATTAGCAGGCTGTGACTATGCGCAAGGCTATCTTTTTGCAAAACCGATACCGCCAGAAGAATTCGAAAAACTCTTGCAGAGGCAGTAGATTTATTCCTGCAACCTCACTTTTGCCAGTAGCTTGGAAGTTGAGCGATCATGTTCAAAATCAATTGCCACAGCTTGCCCGCCATACCCAAGAACCGCCTGGCCTTCAGGTATTGCCGTCATATCGTAATCACCACCCTTAACGTAAATATCTGGCCGTACAACTTCTACCGCTTGCAGAGCTGTGTCTTCATCAAATTCCACAACGAGACTTACTGATTCTAATGCAGCCAAAACCGCCATCCGATCAGCGCAATTATTAAGTGGCCTATCATCGCCTTTACTCAAACGTTTTACCGATGCATCGGTATTCACCGCCACTACCAACGAAGCGCCAAGAGCTCTAGCCTGCGCCAGATACGTAACATGGCCACGATGCAAAATATCAAACACGCCGTTGGTCATCACCACGGGTTTAGGCAAGTCTGCCAGTCGTTGCTGTATGTGAGCACGGTCACTTAGTTTTTTTTCAAAAATTGGCATAGTCAAAAAGTAAAATTGCTAAAAAATGCACCACGTAATTGCTACAAACCTGGGCACAACTGACAGGGTTGAGTCGAATTGACGTGGCGAGACATAGAGTAGGTCAACTCTGTATGTAAATAATACTTCACACATGTTGCATTTGTAGCCAGCTCAAGACGAAGGCGTAGGAAATAATTTGCGTATGAACAAAAACAGACGTACCATTATTTTTCTTGCAATTTATCTATAAGCGCAACCATTGTTCGCTATGGAAATTTTTTATCAAGCGTGGTGCGACACAACTGTGTCATCGAATATTTTACTCAACTAAGGGAGAGAAAACAATGAATCTGATCCAGCGTGCTACCAATATTAGCCTTAATCCTAAAACCGAATGGCCCGTGATCGAAGCAGAAAGCACGACAAATGCCGATTTATTTAAAAGTTATGTCATTCCCCTTTCCGCAATCCCGGCAGTCGCAAGCTTTATTGGAATGAGTTTTATAGGAATAAGTATGCCTTTCATTGGCAACTTCCGCGTGCCGATCATGACTGGCTTGACCACTTTAGTTTTGAGCTTTGTTTTAGGTTTACTCAGCACATATTTAATTTCTCTCATTATTAATGCACTGGCGCCTAGTTTTGGCGGTGAAAAAAATCCACTACAGGCGTTAAAGGTAACAGCATTTGCTTTTACACCCGCGTGGATTGCCGGGATTGTGAATATCATTCCCTCACTAGGGATTTTGGGTTTACTGGCTGCACTGTATAGCATTTATGTTCTGTATCTTGGTTTGCCAATTTTGATGAAGGCACCGGAAGAAAAAGCCGGTGCATACACCGCTGTCTCGGTAATTTGCTCTATCGTATTGATGGTCATCGTCATGGCAGTCGTTGGCACGGTTGGTGGCATGTCCGCCATGTCTGGAATGCGTATGGGGAGGAACGCTCCTTCGACCGAAACCAACGCTGCCATCGGTGAACTGGCCAAGATGGGCGAAAAAATGGCTGAGGCTGGCAAGAAAATGGAGAGCGCACAAAAATCTGGCGATCCTCAAGCGCAAATGAACGCCGCGACCGAAGCATTGGGTGCGGCTTTAGGTGGCGACACTAAAGTCGAGGTCGTCGATATGGCAAAACTAAAGGCGCTATTACCGGAGACTGTAGCCGGACTAAAACGGTCACGCTTTGAGGGTGAAAAAACTGCCATGGGTGGTTTTAAAATGTCGAAAGCAGAAGCACAATATCGTGACGACAGTAACCGCAATATCACGCTAGAATTGACTGACATTGGCGGCAATAAAATGTTCGGTGCAATGTTTGCCTGGGCGATGATAGAAAGCGATAAAGAAACCGATACTAGCTATGAAAAAATGGGGAAGGTCGATGGCCGCCCTACCCATGAAAAATTTCATAAAGATGGCTCATCGGGTGAATACGGCGTGTTGGTTGCCGGCCGCTTCATGATAGAAGCACGTGGAAATAACGTCGATATGGCGACCTTAAAAACGGCAGCAAATGCTATCGGCTTTAGTAATTTGGAAGCAATGAAAAACGAAGGCGTGACAAAATAATTTCAGCATTAAACCGAGATTTTCCAATAGGATTTGTGGTGAGGACGGATGCACTTTTCGCGTCAGTTTTGTGGCGAATGAGGCGCGAATAGCGAGCTATTCGCAACGAAGAGCAGCAAAACTGGCCGAAAATGCGCCGTCAGCACACAAATAGCGCCGCAGGTGCGCCTATTGGAAAATCTCGGTTGAACACACCGACTTTGCCATGTAAACCGTACTGTTTCAGAATTCAGCACTGGCGTATCGAAAATAGTGTAATTCATATATTGAAACGTTGAGGCAGAGGAATGGGCATCGATCAGATTGACACCATTATAAAGATAGGGAATGCCACTACGGAAGAAAACTCTGGGGCGATCAATTAAAC
>JANYFV010000557.1 GCA_025359635.1 Undibacterium sp.
ACAATTCTTATGCTACGGGCCACGGTTTTAGTCAGGAGACCGCGCCGCAGATTAAACAATCCATTATTGATCATTACTTGCGTACCTTGTAAGCTCATAAATCGAGCAAAATTACCTTGCAAAAATCGTCGTGCAATTTTCCCCTAATGTCAGGAGATACTATGTCGAAACGTTTTTTTAAGTTTGTCTTACTCACTTTCCTTAGCTACCTTACTTGCCTTAGTCTGAACGCCTATGCGCAAATCCCCGATCTTGGACCAGACTATGACGTGCAAGATAAAGTGATGATTTCGAGTAGCGACGGTGCCAGTATTTCTGCCATTGTAGTGCGCAAAAAATCGGCAAACCTGCCACTACCTACCATCTTACAATTCACTATCTATGTACGCGATAGCGATATCAATAGTTTGAAAGAAGCTGCAGACCGGGGCTATGTCGGCGTCATGGCCTATAGCCGGGGGAAATACCTTAGCCCAGACCCGATCGCCCCTTACGAACATGAGGCAAAAGATGCTTACGCAGTGATCGATTGGATTAGTAAGCAAAGCTGGAGCAATGGCTCGGTGGGCATGTATGGCGGCAGCTTTAACGGTTTCTCTCAATGGGCCGCGGCCAAAACCTTGCACCCGGCCTTAAAGACTATCGTGCCCTATGTGGCGAATCGTCCAGGCATGGGTTTGCCGATGGAAAACAATATTTTTATCAATCCCAATTATCAATGGGCGTTCTATGTCAGCAGTAACAAGACGCTAGACAATACCGTCAATAATGATCGTCAGCGCTTCAGAAAAATGCAATTCTCCTGGTGGGATTCGGGCAAAGCGTATCGTCAAATTGATGAGATTGATGGCACACCCAATCCCTTGTTGCAACGCTGGTTGCAACACCCAGCTTATGACAGCTATTGGCAGAACATGGTGCCGTATCAAAAAGAATTTGCACAGATTACGATACCGGTTTTATCAATCGACGGTTATTACAACGACTCACAAGTTTCTGGCCTGTATTACCTGCGTGAACACACCAAATACGTTAAAGATGCAGAGCACTATTTAATCATCGGCCCTTACGGCCATTTTGGCGCACAACGCGGTGGTGAAAAAATTTTAAATGAGATGGAAGTCGATCCTCTGGCTTTAATCGATACCAAGAAAATCACCTACGAGTGGCTAGACTACATTCTCAAAAATGGCACGAAACCTGAGATACTCAAAGATAAAATAAATTATTTTGTCATCGGTGAAAACCAATGGCGGCACGCGGCCTCTTTAGATAAGATGAGCAATACCAGCCTGCAATTTTATTTGAGCGATGTCAAAAAAAATGGCCGCTATCTACTCAGCCCTACGGCACCGATTCAGGCAAAATATCTCTCGCAGTCAGTCGATTTTAAAAGCCGCAAAGAGAGTAATAACGATTACTACCCTTCACCTATCATTCGCAAACAGATCGATACTAGCAATGGCTTTATCTTTGTGAGTGAACCTTTAGAAGACGACGTGATTGTCAATGGCTCTTTCGACGGTGAGATCGTTACCAGTATCAACAAACGCGATATGGATTTTGGCATCACGCTGTATGAGTTGACCTCAAAGGGAGAGTACTTTCATTTATCCTACGTGATTGATCGTGCCAGTTATGCCAAAGACACGAGCAGCAGACAATTGCTAGAGCCAGGTAAAATCACGAGCTTGCCGCTGACGCAAACCCGTTTGATCAGCAAGCAAGTCAAGAAAGGAAGCCGCATCGTGGCCTACCTTAATATCAACAAGAACGCGTTTGCACAAATCAACTATGGCACGGGTAAAGATGTGAGTGACGAGACGATTTTGGATGCGAAAGAAAAATTGAAAGTGAAATGGTATAACCAAAGTTTTATTCGCATTCCAATTCTTCTAGAAGACTTTAAAGCGCCATAAGTGTACTTAAGTAGAACACAACTTGGCTGGGACTATTTTTTTGCGTAATTTTATCGCAAAGCTTCCACCAACACCCGCCCCTCAGAAGCCGCCGGTGGGCGTATGTGCAAGATGTGCGCCAAGCTCGGTGCGATGTCCATGGCTTCGGCGTATCGCACGGTTCTCCGTACAACTACGACACCAATGTGCCATTGATGTTAATGGGTAAGCCATGGATAAAACCG
>JANYFV010000561.1 GCA_025359635.1 Undibacterium sp.
GTCTTTGCGCACCGCGTCAACTTTGATGCAGGATTTGTTCGGTTCAGAGTTTGTTGATGGCTTTACTTCGATGCGAAATTTTTCTTGCTTGTTCGTCAAACTCGTCAAATCATTTTCTCGATAAATGCAAAAACCTTGTTGTTCTACCCAATCGAGATAAGTTTCGGCATAGATGGCGCCAGAATAATGATGATGAATATCGCCGCCCTTGGGCAACATCGTCATCAGCATATTCAGTTCGGCCAATTGCGGTTGAGCGCCAGCTAGCAGTTGCGCGTAATATTGTCGGGTGGTCTGTAGATTGCCTTGCGTATTGTTGGACGGATCTTTGGCTTGGGCAGGCAGTATAGAGGCCGAAAAAATGGTGACCGCTAGAATCAATTTATTCATAGGTATTTTTTTCCGTATTAAATTCTGTCGCTGTTTTAAGATTGCAGGCCGGGGGTAGAGCGGCGGCTCCTTACTTTCTTGTTTCGCCAAGAAAATGTAAGCAAAAGAAGGCGACCGCATTCGCTGCCCTTCACAAATGGCAGCTCCTCAAGCGGATGAAGTTCAACAGCAACAGCAACAGCAACATCAAAAACAGAGGCGACTAGTATGTTGGATATTCGAGGGTAAGGATTAGAGAACAGTCGGTAATCCTAAAATATTTACGGCCAGATTTTATTCAGTAAAGCCGCCAAATGATAACCAGCATTGGCGATTTGAGTCCGCGTAATTGCTGTACTTTTTTCTATATAGTTTGTTGGCAGGCGCACATACCATGCTGAGTATTCTATGCCTTTGCGGTTAGTTAGTTTGACTCTGTCGGTGGCGACAAGGTCAGCGTAGGCAAATTTTGCAAGTGCAAGACCGTCATTTGCCCATTGCTCTGGCCAGCTGATGGCGTTACCGGAATTGACGCTCGCGCCAGGTTTGTCTTGCATGATTTGGTCCGTGATTTCCGCTACGGATTTCACTTTCAAATTACGCATCAGGTTTTCGACTACCGTGACATCCCAATACAGGTGCAGAGGTTTTCCCAAGCGTTTTGGCGGTTCAGCCGGCGTCGCAGTTTTCGCCAATTCTTCATCTCGCTTGAACGATTCCAAATCGCGCGCGGTCCAGGTATTTTTATCTTCCAACAGCAGATTATTCCCGCCTTGTAAATCAAAGATGTTGATGCCATCGACTTGCTGCTTGCTGGTGGGTGTGACAAATTGCATGTCCTTGTTGATATACGCGGCACCAACATGTAGCGGCTGATGAATATCGCCAACCAAATGGGTGATCAACAACAATGCCTGACGTGGCGTGAAATGCTGTGGATTGCTGACATCGGTATTGTTACCCTGCAAGACCGCAATACACTGTTGCAAGGTGCGCACAATATCGTGCTCAGTCGTACCCACTGCATCAACGGCATAGGCAGTATTCTGCACCGGAATGTTTGTGTAATGGTAGGTAAAATGTGCCGGATTCTGTGCCGCATAGTCGGTCATCTCTTGAGTCTGTGGTCCGCAATAACTACCCTTGACGCAGTCCGCCCAGATTGAAATGGATTGCAGACTTTCGCCTGGCAATAAAAGTGCATTGACATGGCGTCCTGCATTTGTGCCCATGATCAGACGGTCGGCAATGGCCCCCACTGTTTTATGTCCATCATCACCCAAGGCCATGACGTTGACAGTAGCCAAAGCGCCGCACAGTAGTATTAAAAACTGGATTTTTTTCATTCTGGATTTTCAGACTTTAGGTTCAGTTGAGGCGTTTAATCCGGCCGGCCGCTTCATTGCTTCCGGCTGGATGACCAGATTGTTCGCGTGCTTTGAGA
The DNA here is from genome assembly GCA_025359635.1 of Undibacterium sp. Classification (GTDB taxonomy): domain Bacteria; phylum Pseudomonadota; class Gammaproteobacteria; order Burkholderiales; family Burkholderiaceae_D; genus Undibacterium. The sequence continues at coordinate 1,814 of JANYFV010000561.1, forward strand.
TAGGTGATAAAAACCTCAAGATCCTTGATGCTGGTATCGATACGGTTTTTACCCTGTGGGAACATCGGCATACGGTCACCGCCGCCCGCAAGGAAGTTGTTCGCGACCACTCTATACTCAGCAGTATCATCTAACGCAAGACCGTTTAATTTTACGCTCTCGGGGATGACACGATGACCAACTGGTCGATTGTGATCCCAGGTGTAAGTGAAACCATCCGATACTTGCAAGACGTTTCTGCCATCCGGGGCTTCTTCATCTAACCACATCTGCTGCTCCAGCAAAACACGGATTTGAGCACCAGAAAAGCTGAGTAAGGTGAGGGTATTTCCAAAAGGTAGTACCGAAGTATTTTGGCCATAGGTGCTGATATTGTCCAGGCCTGCTTCGAGATTGCCACGAATGCCCTTATTGTTCATAAAGGCAATTTGAGCACCTAGGTTTTTAGCAGCGGCAAGTTGAGCATCAGCGACTATGTCTCCCATCGGTGATTCACCTGCATCATTGAGTTTGCGGCTGACCACAGGAACCGCCAACCGTGCAACTGGCCGTGTTAAAGCAGCGCGGCTAGCATCACGTGCTTTGATCATCAAGTTGGCGATTGAGCTAGTGACAGCATCTTGTACTGGCGCTGTCAGCGGTGCCATTACGAAGTTGCGTGCACTAATGTCGCTCACTTCATGGCTGCTGCCATCAAGTGTCAAGGCGATGCGCGTCAGCAGATGCCCGTACATTTGCGCTTGCGTCACCGTCCGGCCATCAACCTTGCATAAAAAACCCGTGTGACTATGGCCGCTGACGATCAATTTAATTGCCGGATCCAGGCGTTTGACGATATCAACAATCGGCCCTTTGAGTTGTGCGCAATTTTCCTTATCGAATGCTTCAGTGGTCGTTCCGCCTTCATGAATTAAGACCACGAATACCTTGACACCCAACGCCTTGAGGGCAGGGAGGTTGCGATTGATCGCTTCGGCTTCGTCGATAAATTCCAGACCTTCGACATGTTCAGCGGCGGACATCATCGGAGTATCGCGTAGTACCGCGCCGATAAATCCTATCTTTACGCCATGTGCCTGTTCAATATGATAGGCAGGAAATAAAGGTTTACCGCTGGCTGTATCGATGACATTGGCCGCGATATAAGTAAATTTAGCGCCAGTGAATTCACTATTAAATTTACATGCCTTATCTGCCCGAGGGGAGTTACAACCGCCGTTTTGTTGGCGCTTGAGTTCCTGCACACCCTGATCAAATTCATGGTTGCCAACTGCACTGACACGCAAGCCCAGGGTGTTGAGTGCCGCTATGGCAGGCTCGTCAGCATATAGCGAGGAAATGCCAGGGCTGGCACCGATCAAGTCACCGCCGCCGACAAACAGTAATTCCCTATCTTCCTGGCGCCAGGCTTGCAAATTTGCGCCGAGTATTTCAATGCCGCCGCCGATGGTAGTTTGCGCAGTTGCATTGCTTGCTTGCGTGTAGCTGAATTTTTCGGCATCGAGGTGACCATGGAAGTCATTGATGGCAACCAGATTAACCACGATAGGCTTGGCAGGATAAGTGGCGCAGGCAAACAGCGTGAGCGAGAGACTTAAACTAAGTGATAGTTGAGTAAACTTGAGCCAGGGTTTGCGAGAAATACTCATGGATTTTTCATTCGTTCAAATTAAACCAGATTAGATACTAAGCTCAATTGCCCATTGACGTCATTCCCACCTTCGCGGGAATCATGAAAATAGGTGAGGCTGAGTTTTTACTAATCAAAAAAATAGTGATTATTCAGTCACTATGAAGAATGGTAAAAAGCCAAACCTTTCAACACAAAGACACAGAGACTCAGAGGTAAAACAAAGGCAGAGAGAAAAATCTACCGTTATTCTCCTGCTTTCCTCTGTGCCTCTGTGTTGAGGGGTTTTGAGCTTTTTCATAGGGGCTAAATAGCTACAAAAAATAAAAGGTCTGCAACATGATGTTGCAGACCTAAAGTGCAATCAAATGAAACCACGGCGAAGATTCAATCATCGCAGCGGTTTTCATCGGTTCAGATTAGAAATCTGCTGACAGAGTAACTGATGCAAAACGTGGAGCGCCCAAGTAATAGAAAACACTCTTTGAAGTAGCAGTTCCATATGGTAACGCGTTAGTGACGTTAAAGCTGGAAGGATTGCGATACTGCTGATTTGTTAAATTACTGATACTCAAGCGCAATGTTGGTTTCTTCATCCATGACGTATTTGGAAATTGATAACCAGCATCAAAGCCAATCAATCTATACGACGGCACCAGCTCATCGTTGGTCATGGTTGCCCATTGTTCACCAGTGTGTTTGACTTTCAGGCGAGCATACCAAACGGCTGTTTCGTACTGGGCGCTAAAACCGGCTTTCCATTTCGGCGTTAAAGTCATTTCCTTACCCGCAGTTGGCAAGGTTGCAGTTTTACTGACAATCAGATTATCTTGAATTTCGCTCTTGGCAAAACCAACTGAGCCATAGAAAGAAAATCCATTGACCGGTGTATTTCCCAACTCAATTTCATAACCGCTAGTATTTACTTTACCAACACTAGTGAGGCTACTCAGATTAGCGACTGGATCATAAGCCGTTGCCTGACGGTCACGGAAATTGACTTTGTAAACAGTGGCTTGTGCAGTCAGGAAATCGCTTTGCAAACGGTAACCAAGATCGATGTTAACAGATGTTTCTGCTTTGACATCAACCGGCATGCTTACAGCACCAGTTGTCGTGTTGACGACCACGTTGCCGCTTGTCGCGTAAACAAAGTTAGGCGGTACTTTCATATTTTTCGCAATACTTGCGAAAACCTGATTGTTGTTATCGATCTGGAAGCGTGCACCTAATTGCGGTAAAACATCGTTGTAGGTTTTTTGAATGTTGTAAGTGAAACCGGCGCCGTTGTTCGCACTTGAACCTTGCGTGTTTGAGGTTCCTTCGTTTGCGAAGTTCGTGAAATCACGCTTCATCGTTGCAGCACGCACACCAACGTTGATAGACAATTTATCGTTCAGGTAGCTCATGGTGTCTTGAGCAAAAACTTGGTACGCAGTACTGATTGTTTTCCAGTCGCGCGCTTCAAATGTTGAACCGTCTGGACGCGAAATACGTCCATCTTTGAACCAGATATCTGCTGAATTACCTGCTGCATCCACCACATTCATTGGGCCAAACTGTTCATGCGTCGCGTGTTCATACCAGAAGCCAGCCAAAATTTGGTGGTTATCAATGGTATGCGTTACCGATGTCGTTATACCAGGACGACTAGTGCGGGTGATTGAGCTGCTCGCAACGATGACTTTATCAAGTGTATCGCCGTCACCATTTAAATCTACTTTGCCATCATTTTTATGCGTCACCGGGTTCAGGAAAGTGCTTTCACTTTGCAAGCGTTGTTGTACGCCACCAGTACCGTAACCATACCAAAAGTAAGGAATAATTTTGATGTCAGTATTTTCAGCAAGGCGGAACTTGGCAGTCGCCGATGCAATCACATTTTCAAACGGGTTTTTAGTCAACTGGTAGAACGAGTCAGCATTGGCTTGCGAAGCATCAGAGCCCGCTTTGCCTGGAGTCGGCGCGGCATGTCCGATGAACTTGGTCGAATAATCATAAAAGTAACCATTTTTGGCTAAGTCAGCCAAATTGAATGTGCTGATATTTTGATTGACCGCACGGTTATACAAAATGGTACCGTTGATCGAATTAAATTTATCAAAGTCAGTCCGGAATCCCATATCGACGTGATCACGTTTTGCTCCGCCGCTACCCTTCCATTTGTCTGCCTGAGCGTGTGATCCAGAGATGAAGAAACGTGAACGGCCACCGTCTAAAAGGCCGGTGTCATAACGCATATAGGTCTTGGATAAATTCAACTCACCGATTGTTTGCATCACGCGCAGGTTTTTTTCTTTAGATGGATCGCAGGTCGTAATACCGAAGTTACCGCCTGTTGCACCGATTTGCGGTGAGTCCACATCGGTAGAACCTTGCGTGACGAACTGAGTACAGGTGTTTTCCTGATCAACATATTCTTGTGGAAATACTGAAAAGCTACCTGAGTCATTGACCGGTACACCGTTAATCGTCGCACCAATCTGGTCGCTATTAAAACCGCGCAGTGTCAGACCGCCGCCGAATAAGCCAGTGGCGTCATAGTTGTAGCTATTCACTGCTGGCATGAGTTCCAAGGCTTCATAGGCGTTGCCAGTAGGGCGCTGTTTTGCCAATTCTTCAGCGGTGATTGTGCTGCGTGCCTTAGGTGTATTTTCTTGTACCATCAAGCCCATACCGACTTTTTTACCAGTGATCGTCACTTGCGTTGCACTGACTGGTTCGTTGGTTTCGGCGGCTTCTTTATTTTGTGCATAGGCAGTAGACATGCCCAGGCAAGTGATCTGACAAGCGACAGCAAGCATCGACAAACGCGATGGAAATACCGTTGATGATTTTCTTGATTGTTTCATTTACTACTCCGTGGTTTGTTTCAAATTATGCTGGCAAATGCCAAAAAAACTGATACTTGTATTACCTCAGATTGCCATAAACGATGTAAAGCTTTGTCGTTTTGCAAACGGGCTTGTTCCATTACTATTTAGTCGAGGAAATTCGCAAGTAAAACATGCTTTTATGACCTCTGCATTACATTTAGCAAACGATTGCGCAATCGTTTGCTTTTGATGATGTATTAGACTTTAATCGTCATTGTGAAGTCAAGAATATTCGCAGAACTGTGGCTTTTTCAGCAGCTGGAATGTGTTAGTGGTATTGCTCGATTTGGGTGCGTGAAACTGCTCTTCATCGAGCATTTTACTAATTTGAAAATTGAATTGTTCAGTAGTAGTGCGTCCGGTGTTCAGGGCGAGTGAATAAAGTGCTCTTTGGTTAAAAAGCCGTGCATTTTTATTCACGAAAGGACTTTATTTTTCTTTCACGAAGACAGAACATACTTCCGTCTTTCCCGCGTAGGCGGGAAACCAGTTCGTGCATCAAGCGCAGCGCCAATATTGGCGTGCTGCGTACGAGAACGACTTCTGGATTCCCGCCTACGCGGGAATGACGTTAATGGGATTTATGCCGTTCATGGACAATGTTATTTTTCAGGCATTCGCCATGAATGGCGTAATTGTCACTATAATTTTTTCTTCGCACCCAACTCGATTAAACGTTCATTCAGATAGCTGCCAGCAGTATATCTTTCGGAAAGGACAACCTCAGGCCGTGGATGTAGAAACAGCGGCAATGAAACGCGTGATTTTAAGGCGTCTGCACCGGTTGGATTAAGTACCCGGTGTTGGGTTGACGGGTAATATCCACCCGAAGCTTCATCTAGCATGTCGCCGATGTTGACCACCAACATACCGAAATCACTAGGTACGTTATGCCACTCCTGATCTTTGCCCAGGACTTGCAAACCAGCTTGTGTCGCAGCCGGCAAAATTGTCAGTAAATTGATGTCGCCATGTGCCGCAGCACGTACCGAGCCCGGTTCGATTTCACCTATTAACGGCGGATAGTGCAAAACGCGTAACAGGGTCAGATCGCTGTCTTTAATCATCTGCGACAAAGGCATCGAATAACGTGCCTTGATATCAGCCGGACTGCAATCTTCCACCCATTGCAAGAGCTCCGCAGCCAGTTCTGAGCCAGCCTTGTAGTAGTCGCGCGCAGCATCCGATACTTCAGTGGGAACGCGACCCCAAGGATAGATGTGAAAAAATTCTTTGAGATCTTTTTTGATATAGCCTTTGGCTGTCTCTGATACCGCTGGCGAAAAGTAGCCATCCATCTTTTGTGGATCAAAAGCGTAATTATTTTTTGCCTCGGTCTGAAAAAATGTCAGCCATTCCGCGTAGATTTTTTCGATCAAGACTTGCGACAGCGGATGATTGGTGAGTACACCAAAGCCGGTATTGTGCAGGCTGTCGCAAAACTGTTGTGCAGCATCCGGGCTGCGATAATCAATCGGTTGCATATGCATGGATTACTCCTGACTTATTTGCTAATCACTGGTTTCAACCAATCGCTGTTTAAGGTACTAGCTATCAGTTGCAAACACGCCGTTGTGTCGACTTCGATGCACACTCGCGTGTGCGGTACTTCTTCGCCCCAGCCGGGTTGTGGGTAGAAAATGCTATCTAACTTATCCATCATGGTCTGGCCGTTGGCAATGCCTTCTACTGCAACCCTGACGCGACCGCTTTGTGTCTTAAAGAGTTCAGGTGCGACCAGCCAGACAAAGGCCAGCACATCATGGCCGAAGCAGCCATAGCCAATTTCCGGCCGGATGCCGCTGTAAAAATCGCTATAAAAATGCACGGCGTGTTGCAGCGTATCGGTTGCCCTGTGCTGCTGATGTTGTGCCAGTCGTACAAAAAAATCATACGGCAAGACCACGCGGTGCGTCACGTCCAGGCCGACCATGGTGAGATCCCAGCCTGCGGTAAACACCATATCACCGGCCTCAGGGTCGTTCCAGATATTTGCTTCGGCGACCGGCGAGACATTACCTGGTTCGCTGACGGTACCGCCCATGATCACGACGCGTTTTAATAGCTTCGGTAAATTTGGTTCCAGCTTCAATGCCAGCGCCAGATTTCCCATTGGTGCCACTGCCACTAGTGAGATTTCACCGGGAAATGCACGTGCCATTTTGACGATATATTCCGCTGCGCTGCAATCTTCCGCTCGCCCTGGTACCGCAATGCGCTCAGGCAAATTACCTAGACCATCATCACCGTGAATGAATCCCGGTGGTTGTCCCGGTGCTTTGCTCAGCGGCGCCGAAACGCCTTGTGCCACTGGCGTCTCGCGCCCTGCTACGCGGGTCAGGTATAGGGCATTGATAGTGGCCTGTTCTACGGTGACGTTACCGAACGTAGTTGTGATCCCCAACAGCTCGATGTCTGGATGGGCAAGCGCAAAATACAAGGCCATTGCATCATCAACGCCAGGGTCGGTATCAAAAATTACTTTATGTTTGGTTTCCATTATTTTCTCCGTAAAAACCGCACATCACATTTCCGGGGGCGGTAGGGCTATTGCTTAATGAGTTACTTTTTCCGCATCAGCAGGCATGTGCGTGTGTTTGAACATGATGGCAAACGCGATAGCGATGACTAATGCGTAAGCGGCAAATGACAGCCAGATGTTGTGCCAGTCTCTGGCGCCATTGTGGGTAAAAAATTGGTCTATCACTTGTCCGCTGACAATGCCGCCAAAGAAGGCGCCAAAGCCATTCGACATCATCATGAATAAGCCTTGTGCACTGGAACGGATTGTAGAATCGGTCGAAGTTTCGATAAACAATGAGCCTGAAATATTGAAAAAATCAAACGCCATTCCGTAGACCACGCAAGACATAATAATCATCCATAAACCATCTGCTGGATTGCCATAAGCGAACCAGCCGAAACGTAACACCCAGGCGAACATGGAAATGAGCATGACTTGCTTGATGCCGAAGCGTTTCAAGACAAAGGGGATCGCGAGGATGAACAGGGTTTCAGAAATTTGAGAAATCGACATAATTAATGTCGATTTTGTGACGACGATACTGTTGGCGTATTCTGGCATTTTGCCAAATTCTGACAAGAAAACATCGCCGTACATATTGGTGAGTTGTAATGCCCCACCTAAGAACATGGAAAATATAAAAAATAATGCCATCTTATAAGTGCCAAATAATCTAAACGCATCCAGACCTAATTTTTTGCTCAGAGTAGCATTAGGATCGATGAGTTTTTGCGGTGGGCATTTTGGCAATGTAAAAGAATATAGCCCCAAGATAAGAGCAGAAAAAGCCGAGATGTAAAACATGTTTGCCGATGCTTTATTGCCAGATAAATTGACTAACCACATTGCGGCAATAAAACCTATCGTGCCCCAAACCCGGATCGGTGGAAATACCTTTACGACGTCATAGGCATTGTTTTTTAAGATATTGTAGGCAACGGAATTTGATAAAGAAATCGTCGGCATATAACAAAGCATGGCGGCAAAAATCACCCAATAAAATGTCGTCGGATTGTCAACTTGAGGAATGTAACTCAGGGCGAGGGCACTGAGAATGTGCAGAATGCCATAGAGTTTTTCTGCACTGACCCATCGATCGGCAATTATTCCCGTCAATGCCGGCATGATGATTGAAGAGAGCCCCAAGGTCGAAAAGATCGCACCAAATTCGGCGCCACTCCATTGTTTGGTGGCGAACCAATAATTTCCAACCGTAATTAACCAGGCTCCCCAAACAAAAAATTGAAGAAAGCTCATCAGTGTTAGCTTGTTCTTAATATTCATCATAATTTCAGGTTAATTTAATTTAAGAAATCTCGTTAACGTCATTCCCGCGCAGGCGGGAATCTAGTTCGTTCACCACACGCAGCACCAAAATTAGCGTGCTATGCACGATGCTGCTTCTGGATTCCCGCCTGCGCAGGAATCACGAAAATGCCCTAAGTATGAGCTTTGTAATGGATCACGTAAACTCAAGAAACCTCAAGAAGACTCAGGTAAACCGCCATAAAATCAGTCAGCCTTTCGGCTCGCCATAAAGTCCAGCACTTCTTGACGATGCGGTATCGATGTTTGCGCGCCAAGCTGGGTAACCGTCAAGGCCGCTGCATATTGCGCTTCAATGCTGGCAGCCTCAAATGACAAACCATTGGCGATGCCGACCGCAAAGGCACCGACAAACGTATCGCCCGCCGCTGTTGTATCGACCACGTCGACCGCAATGCCAGGTATGAATTGTGCGGTGTCAGGATCGGCAATAAATACGCCGTGTTCGCCCATGGTCAGCAAGACTGCACCAACGCCGCGTAGCAGTAATTTGCTGGCAGCGAGTTGCGCGCTGGCAGTGTCGGTGACCTCGACGCCGCTCAGTTGGCCAGCCTCGACTTCGTTCACAATCAGGTAAGTCACTTTTTGCAACAAACTATCATCTAGTTCTCTGGCCGGGGCGGGATTAAGGATGACGCCAACCTTGGCTTTTGCGGCGACATCAATTGCCGATGCCACTGTCTCTAAAGGTGTTTCTAACTGGCAGACTAAAAGTTTGCTGCTTCGAATTACCTGCGCCGCCAGCGTGATGTCAAGAACAGTCAAGCGTTCATTGGCACCGGGAGCCAGAACGATGCAATTGCGCCCGCTGGCGTCGACAATAATGCCGGCCACACCAGTGGCGGTTTGTGGCGTCACCGCGAGCTCGCTCACGTCGATCGCATCTGCCACCAGACAATCACGCAAGCGCGCACCGAAGGCATCATCGCCAACCCGGCCGATAAATTTCACCGCTGCGCCAAGTCGTGCGGCAGCAACCGCCTGATTAGCACCTTTGCCGCCAGGAATTTGATGAAACTCGCCACCGGCAATAGTTTCGCCTATTAGTGGCATGCGTGGCGTACGAAACACCAAATCCATATTGGCACTGCCAACCACAGAAATGACCGGCTTCATTGCCAGCACCTGCGGTTTGAGTTGATCGTAGTCGATCTTGTGATGTGGAATTGACAGCACATGGTTAATCCTATTGGTGAAACATATTTCGTGACGTATTTGATGACGCAATCGATTGCGCAATCGATTGCGTCCACGTATTAAACTAGACTAAGTAGAGTAAGTCAAGAACATTTCTTATTGTCGTCTTGACTATGCCGGAAGCTGTGGTAAATGTGTTCGGAAATTTTATGTTAGGCGGTTTTGGCATAGGTCAAATTGTGGTTTTGTACTGGATATCCGGCAGCTGGGTTCAAAGCAGTGGATTGTAGTCAATTCCAAATGGCATTGCCATTGTTGTTTTGAAAAAATCACAATAAACCTTAGTGAAACAAGCGAATGACAAAAGAATTAAGCGCAGAGGCACAGAGAGCGCAGAGAAAGACAAAATTTAAGTTTTTCTCTGCGCTCTCTGCGCCTTTGCGGCGAGGTTTTGTTGGGGTTTTCATGTTTTTTCGTAGCTATTCAGTCCCAACGACGAATGGTAAAAAATCAAACCATTTAACACAGAGACACAGAGGCTCAGAGGTAAAACAAAGGCAGAGAAAAAAATCTACCGTTGTTCGCCAGATTTTCTCTGTGTCTCTGTGCCTCTGGTTTGAGGGGTTTTGAGCTTTTTCATAGAGGCTGAATAGTCACCATTCTTCTAAATTCAGTGCTGACGCTTGACGTATCGCACATGAAGAAATACGATTTGCTGCTGTCTGACATAAGGGGAAAAAATGAAAGCAAAACCTCAACAACTTCATGAAGCCTTGTTCACGACACTGCAAGATCGGTTCATGAAAAACCAGTCTTATCACCTGGGAATTGACTGGAGTGCGGTGCAAGCGAAATTGGTGCGCAGTCCAGAAAAACTCAAGGTACTTGCTGCAATGGAAGATAGTGGCGGTGAACCAGATGTTGTTGGGCTCGATGCGCAGAGCGGCGAGTTCATTTTCTGTGATTGCTCGCCTGAAAGCCCAACTGGCCGACGCAGCTTGTGTTATGACCGCAAAGCGTTCGACTCTCGAAAAGAAAACAAACCTGGAGGAAGCGCTATTGAAATGGCGTCTGCAATCGGGATAAGTTTACTCACGGAACAAGAATATCGAGAACTGCAAGAGTTGGGCGAATTCGATAAGAAGACATCAAGCTGGGTGAAAACGCCAGCCGAGATCAGAGCGCTTGGTGGTGCGATTTTCTGTGATCGTCGCTATAACCATGTTTTTGTGTATCACAACGGCGCTGAATCCTACTATGCCGCCCGGGGTTTTCGTGGCCGGCTTAAGGTTTAGCTTGGCACTAGCGCGCATTGTTTGAATGCGAACCTGTCGCTAAAATTATCGACGCTTAAACCGGCTTAAAAACCGCCGCATTGTCGCTTTCTAATTGCGCTCCGCCGAAGGCGTTTGGCAATTGTTCTGCGGCAGTGGTGAGCATGCTGTCGCCACGCAGGTTGGCTAGTGCGATTGCAAAGTTGGGGCCGCCTAGTTCGAGTATCACCTGACGGCAGGCGCCGCATGGGGCTATCGGGCCGTCGGTGTCGCCGACTACTGCCAGCATGGCGAAATCGCCGGGTTTGCAGCCGGAGGCTATCGCGCTAAAAAGGGCGGTGCGTTCGGCGCAATTGCATAGGCCATACGAGGCGTTTTCTACATTGCAGCCGTGAAAAACTCTGCCATCTTTGCAGAGTAAAGCTGCGCCGACCTGGAAGCCAGAATACGGGGCATAGGCTTTTTTCCTGGCGCTGATTGCCTGCTCAATTAATTGTGTGTGATTCATCTCAGTCATTTCATTCACCATCAAATTCGCACAGGGCAAATACTTTATGCCCGTTCTCTTCGAGTAGCTTGCGCCCGCCTAGTGCCGGTAGTTCGATGACGAAGCCACATTCAACGACGCTGGCACCTACGCGTTCTATCAATTTGCAGGCAGCTTCGGCGGTGCCGCCAGAGGCGATCAGATCGTCTATTAAGAGTACCCGCTCACCGTCGCCGATGGCATCAATATGTAATTCTATGCGGTCGGTGCCATATTCCAGCGCGTAATCGTGGCCTATGGTTTCGCCCGGCAGTTTACCGGTTTTGCGAATCGGTACGAAGCCGACCCCGAGCGCAATCGCAAGAGGCGCGCCGATGATGAAGCCGCGCGCTTCTATGCCTGCCACTTTGTCGACTTTTTTCCCCTGGTAACGTTTGGCCAGCTCATCAATCGTGGCACGGAAAGCCAGTGGATTTTTGAGCAGCGTGGTGATGTCGCGAAACATAATGCCAGGCTTGGGATAATCGGGAATGGTGCGGATATGGGATTTGATCGGCATGACTATTTACTCAGTTTGTTGTGCGCCAGTGGCGCGGTAGATTGACGGATTACCAGGCTAGGTTCGAGTATTTCACGGCGCAATGGCAAATTTTTGTCGGTGATACGTGCCACTAAAACGCGGGCTGTGAGAACACCAAGTTCGTGCTTTGGCTGGACGATAGTGGTCAGCGGAGGATTGCAATAGGAGGCCAGTGCAATATCGTCATAACCGATCACCGAGAGATCTTCCGGGATGCGCTTGCCGCCCTGGCTTGCGGCGCAGATTCCGCCTATCGCCATCAAGTCATTGCTGGCGAACACGGCAGTCGGCATATCCGCCAAGGATATGAGTTTTTGAAAGGCGCTGAATCCGCCTTTGGTCGTGAAGTCGCTGTAGATCAGCCAATCAGGATTGGGTTTAATCTTCGCTTCGCGCAGCGCTCTTTTGTATCCATCGACACGGGCGCTACTCGATAAGACGTTTTTGGGGCCAGCCACACAGGCAATCGCGCGGTGTCCCAGATCGGTCAGATATTTGGTCGCCAGGTAGCCGCCATGTTCGTGATCGGTTTCGACAAAGTCGGCCGAGACTCCGGTCACTTCGCGATCGACCAATACTTTTGGGGTTTTTTCGCTGAGCAGCAGTTTGGTCAGCTCGCGGTCCGAGCCGGACGAAACCAAAATCAGGCCGTCAATGCGCTTTTCCAGCAATACCCGGATGTAATCAATTTGTTTTTTCAGATCATCGTAAGAGTTGCACAAGATGATGTTGTAGCCAAGCATGAAGGAAGTATCTTCTATTCCTTGTATCAGTTCGGCAAAATATGGGTTGGAGCTATTCGGCACCAGCATGCCGAGGGTATGAGTCTTGTCGTTTTTCAGGCTGCGCGCCACCGCGCTAGGAATATAGTGCAGGTCTTTGATGACCTTGAGCACGCGTTCTCTGGCTTCATCGCTGACCAATCGTGTGCCATTGATGACATGCGAAACAGTGGTGGTAGACACCCCCGATTTTTCCGCCACTTGCTTCATTGTAGCCATAAGAATCCCAGTAAATCGCAAGCTGCGGATTATACCTTACCTGATTCGTTAAAAAATCAGATTACACCTATTTCCGTCATTCCCGCGCAGGGCGAAGTGGGGAATTCGAGCAATATATTGCTCGCCCACGAAACGGAATGCGCCTATGTGCGCATTTGCGCCATGCAAGGGGGAAACCAGTAGCTATCTCGTACGTAGCACACCAATATTGACGCTGCGCGTGATGAACGAACTGGATTCCCGCCTGCGCGGGAATGACGTGAATCGACATTTTTAGCTTAGTATCTAGCCAGCTAGCTTTAGCAAAAGCCATTTCTGTACTTCATCCTGCTTCAGCGTCTGTCCTGCCACCAGATCAGCAGCATGGATACAGCGAATAATAAGGCAAATGGCCACGGCGCTAAAACTTTCTTTGACGTGCTGCCCGACTGACTTGGCAAGCGGTTTGCGTAATCAAGCGTGGCCAGGTGTTTTTGTGTGCGTTGCCATAGCGGCCAATCGGTTTTAGCGTAGACAAAAATAGCGTGAGAACTGTTGGAGGTCTTGAGTGTCTGCCAAGCTTCTTTTTGTGGCCAGATTGCGGCACATTTGGCATCGACTTGATCTGGGCGTCGGCTTAGCGGAATGCGTTGCTGCAGAATAGCAAGTTCATTTTCGCTTAGACCTTGTACGCAAATTACAGTGCGTTCACCCGCCAAGGGCATAGCTTCCTGATTCGTCCAGACCAAAGCTTCAACAGTCTTGATCTGCGCCTGATCCAAAATTGACTGCCACCAGAGAGCCAGACTTTGCGGTGAATTAATCGCATAGCGGTGCCAGTCTGCCACGCCCAACCATAGTATGCGGCCTGCCTGCCATGGACGTTGCCATAGCCAGGGTTTTTCTGCGCGATTTGCTGTCCATGCGCTTGATTTATTCGCAGCAGGAAGATATTCAGCGTTCGCTAATTGCATGCTTGAACCCACATCAAGTTGATTCTCTTGTCTAGCGCTTGTCGGGGAGGCAAGCAAGTGCAGGTCCAGCGAACTTGCCCATAGCGCGGGTTGGCTGATATTGCCCGCCAGCACAATCAAAGGCATGCCTGCAGCCACTTGCGCTAACAGACTGCTGCGCGCTGCGGTATTTAACTTCTCGAAATACGCGGCGTCAATAACCGTTAGCTGTGGCGCAGTCATGCTGCTGCGTGCAGTTTCACTGCGGGTGACGGCTTTGCCCAGATTGACTTGCCAATCCAGATTCGCCTTGCTAGCCACCAACAAATTATTCAGGGTTTGCGCATCAAACGAAGGCGCAGCAAAGCGACCAATGACCTGAAGTTCTTGACTGTCTTGCACGATGACAGGAATAGGGCCTTGATCAAGTATTTTCCCGGCTTCATCGACCACGCGGGCGCGTAACACCAGATGTTCGGCAACCGGTGGTAACCATGCGACACGGCGTTCAATTCCTTGTTCAGACTTGTCGCTCTGTGCCAGCAATTCGCCATTTTCTGCGAAGAGTTGCAGACGCCAATTCGTCGTCGCCGCCAATTTTGCATTGACAACCAACATGCGGCCGAGTTGAAGCTGGCGCGGAAAATCCAGTTGTAATGCTGGTGTGTTTGGCGCTTTCCATTCCAAAGTGCGGCTGGGAAGATCATGCCATTGCGCAGCACGTAGACCGTCGCCTTGCAGAATAATTTTACTTGCTGCTTGAATCTCTTCGATTTGTTGTGGCGATGGCGCGTCGTCGCCAAGCACGACCACTTTTTCAGCTGGCGTGAGTAAAGGAAAATCGCCTAGCAGAAATATCAAGCTTACTGCTGCGATCAGTACGGCGGCTGCGCTGATCCAGAGACGCTGACGCGCATACAAAAAACTCGAGACGATACCGATTACCGCTATTGTCACGAACACGACGATCAGGGTGAATGAAGAGTTCATCGCGTTTGCTCCGGCTTGCTAGCGTGCGTGGTTTTCCAGGCTAGCTCGAAGGCACTGGACTGCGCTGTTTTTCCCTGAGTCTGTGCTTGCAAAACAATCGGAGCCTCTTTGATGCCAGCTCTGATCCAGGCACGTAAATTTGCTTTGCATGGTACGCAACCATCGAGTACATCTTGCACCGCGCCTTGTGCCGCCAAACGCTGTTCCTCATTGTTCATATGTTGCGCGATCCAGCTACGTGCGGTCTTAGCCCATCCAGCCGGGAGTGCTGGCATTGTTTGATCGGTTTGCAGTGCCATCAGTAATTCACGTATCTCCACAGGTACAATTTCTTCTGCATCGCCTTGTTGGCGGCGAACATTTTTGCTACCCAGGATATCGCCAGTCATGCGTTTTTCTTCCTTGATTGTTGGTGGCGTAAACGCAGTCTTGTGCACATAGATGCGGTCGGCTTGCTGCAATTGTTTGATCGCTTCAAGTGCACGGTTTTCAAAAGGTAGTGCCGGCTGCGGAGTGATGGCACGCAAGTTTTTTTCTGCATCCCACATAGAAGACAAGACACGGCGGAGTATTTTTTTTGTCGCATCATCAAACAAGGTAGCGTTTTCAGCTTGATCATGGATGTGAGCATACTGCGCCGTCATATCCACTTGCCTGCCTTCTTGCTGATGATTCTCGTGATCGCCATGTTCATCGTCAGATTTGTCTTCAAACAGGCTCGACTCTTCGCCTAAAAATTTACCATAGCGGCGACGTAAACTTCCTTGTGCGGCCGCGATCTCTTCGCTGCGCGAACGTACCAAAGCCGGTGACATTTTCCGGTTGGTATTGATGTCGCTGATGAGCTGTTCAGTGTCGATAATAATTTGCCGCTGGCTACGTAGAGATTCCGGTTTCACCAAGATCGGTAAGACAGACGTCGCTTCTGTTTCCACTAGCGCTGCGGGTAGGCGTAAGGTGTAGGTGGGCGATATGCTGATGTGCGGGTGCAGCGCAGCGTTGTCGGTGGCACGCACAAAAAAATACAGTTCATCGCCGGTTTCCATGCCTAGCTCGGCCAGTGAAAATTGTTTTTCCCACTGACGCACGGCCGGGTCATTTGCTTGTGGTATCGCGATCTCTTTATCGCTGAAGCGAATATTCTCGCCGCTACCACGCGCCAAAGTGAGATGCAGGCTGGCGTTGCTAATGCGATAGTCGTCACGAATAGTCAGTGCGATACTGGCAAATTTCGTCTCGGGGCTGAGTATCTGTATCAACTCGCCCGGTTTGGTAATGGATATCGTCGGCGCCTGATCGATCAACACTTTGAGTGTAGTTCTGCTGCCGTCCCAGCTCCAGAATATCGATTCTGTCGCTACAGTGTGCGCGCAGGAATCAGTAAATTTCAAACTCTCGCCATTACTTAGTTCTATATTTTGAATTTGTGATTCTGGTGTGGCACTTGGTGTCGACAAACACCAGCGCACTTCGCTATGTTCGGGCACTTGCAGCTCTTTGGCTTCAGTATCAAAAGCTTTAACGCCGGTATAGCCCGGTGGCGTGATGAACATATGCAATTTTGCTGGCGCTGCGATCAAAGCCGCGTTCGTCTTGTCTGCAGTTGCTGATTGCGTGACTTTCGCTGCTGTGAACCACAAAGTCAAAGCGAGCAGGGTACTGACGGCGATCAAAACTGCGCTCCAGAATTTAGGCAAACGCACATGCTGGCGCTCGATACGATCAACCGCACTGGTATCAAGAACCTGACCTATGCGATGCAACAGGCGTTGCCTTTGCAATTGGGCGACAGAAGTTTCGGCATGAAGTAGCAGGGCGCTGCTATCTTCCATTTGCGGCACCTCGGCGTTGATCCAGCCTAGCCACGATGAACTTATTTTTCTTTGAATGAAAACAAAATCCAGAATCGCAAGAATGCTATAAATCAGTAGCGCCGGGGCGGAACGCAGTAGTATCCACGGCGCCAAAATCAACAGCCAAAGTATCAGGCGTCGCAGCAGTGCAGCCCGCAGCAAGCGATGCTGTATTGATGAAAATGCAGAGTTGTCGAGCGCAGAGTTATCGATTGCGGCGGGCATGACTCAAACTCCGTTCAATTGCGAATAACAAAGCCAGCAAAAGGCCGAGGGCGTTGGTCCATTGGCCACCTGTCGATAAGGGCTGTTTTTTTCCGGAGACCGGAAACACATGAGAATAGGCGAAATAGGGTGCAGGTGCAGCGCGCATTTTTTGCCACAACGCATACAGGGCGCGCGCGTCGCTTTCTTCAGCGATATGCCATTCACCAAAATATATCCGACCCATCGCGCTGTCTGCGTAATGTACAGAGTCAAATGATTTATCTATCTTCACGTCAGGAAAAGACCTGGCATCGGTTAGCCACCAATGCGCTGCCCGCCATGCTGAGTCTGGTGCCTCGGCACTCTCCCAAATGATCAACTCTGTTTTGGCATTTGGCACAGTTGAAATCAGGTAGCGGGTATTGCCCATTCCTGCGCTTTCATAGGATTTGAATAGGGCCGACCAGTGTTCTGCACGCTTGCTGACCACGGTGATATGGTGTTCTTCCGGTTCGGGTTTTTTCGCTGTGGCCTGCAGGCGCAGTTCGACCTGATGGGAAAATTGTGTTTGCTGCGCTGGCATGCCGACCTGGCTGTCATAGTCTAAAACCAGTATGCGCGCCTGCTTGCGCCATTGCCCTTCGTGCGCAGAAAGCCAGCTGAGAATATTTTGCTCGCCAGCCAATTGAAGTGGAGCGCATGCGGCCGCTGCGCAAAATATCCGCTGTTGTGCCTGCTGCATATGGGCTTGCTCAATTTCCTGCGCTGCCCACGCCTTATCCATTCCTTCGGCAATCAGTACGGTGTCGCCGCGGCTAGAGCTGACCAGGTCGGCCAGTAGGGCTATCAATGCTACCAGCATTAAACAGCGCAGAACCAACAATACGCGTTCGGTCCATTGCCATACGCGCTGTTGCTGCGGTTCCGCGGCCGGTAAAAATCGTGCTGTGGCGAGTGCCTTTGCGCGGGTGCGCTGGCGCTTTTGTCTATGCCACCAAATTGGCAGTAAGAGCAATGGCAAAGCCAACCACCAGGCAGGAGTGCTGCTAAATAAAAAATTCATCCTGCCCGCCCGGCTAATTGTAACCAGGCCCGCAACACGGTACCGATTCCTTGCTCAATTGTGCAATTCAAATACGGGATGTCATTTTGCCGGCATTGCGTCTTGACTGAGGCAAAATGCTGCGCGCTTTGTTGCAGATATGTTTGCCGCGCTGCTTCGCTGAATTGATACAATCCTGTTGCCTGCTCAGGATCGCAATAGTTTGCGCCGACCGAAAAATTCGCCAACCGCTCGGCCTCAGTTTGCAGGCACAATACCCGCACGTCGTGCTGCAAACGGCGCAGCCGTATCAAAGCTTCTGAGGTGGCTGACGGCCATTCGAGAAAATCACTGACCGCAAATATCAGGCTAGGTGCGCGCGCAAAATGCAAGCTGGCGCGCACTGCGTCTGCCTCTGGCAAACCGCCCTTGGCTTCACAGCGCGTCAGTTGTGCCAGGATGCGGTGCATCTGGCGCGGCCCGCGTGATGCCGGTGTGAACTGGATGCGATTGTCGCCAGCGATGATCAAGCCAAAAGCATCACCCTGGCGTTGCGCAATCGCCGCCACGCAACCGAGGATAATGCGCGCGTAGGCCAGTTTACTCAGACCTTTGGCGCTGGCGCTTTCTTCAGCCATGGAGGCGCTGGCATCTAACCACAACCAGATCGCGACATGACTATCGCGTTCGGCTTCGCGGACGAAATACCTATCCGCCCTGGCCAATAATTTCCAATCGACGCGACGCCATTCATCACCGGGAGTGTAGGCGCGGTATTCAGAAAATTCTACGCCTGCGCCACGCTCTCGCCCGGCATGAATGCCATGCCCCAAGCCCGCCAGCACATGGCGAATAATGAGATCGACATCCTGGCTATGCGCAAAAATTGCCTTGGTATCTTGCATCAAAAATTACCAGGCAACTAGTCGATGTTGATCTGTTCGCGCAACGCGAGCAAGATATCTGCAATCGCGATGCCATCGGCTTCCGCTTCAAAATTGCGCAAGACTCTATGCGCCAATACTGGTAATAACATGGCAGCGATATCCTCACGCGTGACAGCCAGTCTGCCGTGCATCAAGGCGCGTGCCTTGGAGGCCAGCACCAGGGCTTGGCCGGCACGCGGTCCCGCGCCCCAGCCTACGTGTTTCTTGACGCTGCTGACAGTGCTGTCTTGCGGTCGGGTGGCGCGCACCAGACGTGTTGCATAGCGCAGCAAATGATCGCCAATTTCTATCTCGCGTACCAATTGCTGCAAACGCAATAGAGCTGCCACATCCATGGCTGGCTCGGCATCGGCCAGGCCGGCATGAGTAGTGCGCGAGACCATGGTAATTTCTTCATCTTCGCTCGGGTAGCCGACGTCAATGCGTAATAAAAAGCGATCGAGTTGCGCTTCTGGCAAAGGATAAGTTCCGGCTTGCTCTATCGGGTTTTGCGTGGCCAACACGAAGAAGGGTTGTGGCAAACGGTGTGTGTGCCCGGCAAAAGTCACCGAGCGTTCTTGCATCGCCTCAAGCAAGGCCGATTGGGTCTTTGGCGGGGCGCGGTTGATTTCGTCGGCCAGTAGAATCTGCGTGAAAATCGGCCCTTTTTGGAAGCGGAATACGCGCTGTCGCGTGGTCGTATCTTCTTCCAGGATTTCAGTGCCGACGATATCGGAAGGCATCAGATCCGGGGTAAATTGGACGCGGCGAAACTGCATGTCGGTGGCTTGTGCCAGCGACTTCACCAGCAAAGTTTTACCCAGGCCAGGCACGCCTTCGACCAGGGCATGGCCGCCGGCGAGCAGGCAAATAATCAATGATTCTATGACTTCGTTTTGCCCGACGATAACTTGCGACATACTGGCGCTTAAGGCCGTCACTTTTTTGCTGAGATCAGCGATTTCTTGTTCGTTCCACTGCACAATCATGCTCCTAAAGCGTACTGAATAATATTCACGGCAAAGCGTGTGTTATCGATGGCGAGAAACCGTTTGTTCCGGAAATCATAATCCCATTCACAACCGTAATCTTTATTGCTGTATAGCAGACGTATCCTGCCATTGATTTCGACTGCCTTCAAATAATCATGCACCAGATCGTCACCCCAGCCGTTTAACTCTACCCCGGTATTCGGCGGGCCATCAAAATGGAAAAAACTGGAATAGATAGAATGAGAATTCGGAATTTTCTTGAGTGCCTTGGCACCGAAAATTTTTGAGACTTCAGCTTCGAAGGATTTGGCAAACAAGCCATCAATATCGTGATTGCAATCATCCACAAAGAGAAAACCGCCACCCTTGATATAGCGCTCAAAGTTTTTCCGTTCCATAGGACTAAATTGCACCAGCTTGTGTCCGGCCAGATAGCAAAATGGCGCCTCCAGCATTTTAGGGTCAGATAAGGCGACCACGCGCTCAACCGGATCGATGCGCAAGGTAGTGTACTCAACCAGCGAGTTGAGTACGTTGCTTGGCATACGGATATCGACGTCCCAGTCACCTGAATCATAGATAAGTCGCGTGAAATAAAAATCGTGTGTTGGCATTAAATTGTTTTCGCTTAAACGTAACGTTGACGTAACTGGGCCAATGATCAGCAAACATTTGGCGATGTCATATCGGACTTGATCCGATATCCAGAATCCACCTTCACGCGTCTCTATTCTGGGTTTCCGCCTGCGCGGGAACGACGGTTAAATTTTCTGAAGGTACTCAACATTTACACCGCATCCGACAAAGAAGAGAAATTAAAGTCACGCAACTTCATCGCCGGCACGACCATTTTTCTACCCTCCGCAAAGACCTGGGTTTTACCCAATTCGTCGATATTATTGAGCATGGTGACCGGGCTTTCGTTGAAGCGGAAGTTTTTGATCGGATGCTTGATCTTGCCGTTTTCAATGTAAAAGGTGCCGTCGCGCGTCAAGCCTGTTACTAGCAAAGACTGTGGATCGACCGAGCGTATATACCAGGTGCGGGTAACTAGCACCCCTTTCTTGGTCGCGGCAATCAACTCTTCGGTGGATTTGTCAGTGCC
Organism: Undibacterium sp.; assembly: GCA_025359635.1. Lineage (GTDB taxonomy): Bacteria > Pseudomonadota > Gammaproteobacteria > Burkholderiales > Burkholderiaceae_D > Undibacterium. The sequence continues at coordinate 22,696 of JANYFV010000561.1, forward strand.
TGCCATGATGGTGTTGCCAGGCTGACCCTTGGCAACCACGCCGTTTTTTTCCGCCCAGAATTTGGAATACTGCAAGGATTCGATTTTGCCGTTTTTGATCATATTGGTACGGTCACGCGCCAGCATAGATCCGCTATCCCATGGTTGTACCGGGGCGTCTTTATCCCATGGATCAGTCCAGATATTCACCTTCTCATCAAACATTTTTTCGCCTAGACGATTTCCACCGCCTTTTTTGGAGAGGAAGCTGCGTCCCTCATCGGCCTGGCGTGCATCAAAAGCACGGAACATGAAACTCAAAATATCGGACGATGCGGCTGGCTCCAGTACCACGGTGTAGCGGCCTGGCTCCAGCGCTTTGGCATCGACTGAACGTAGGGCTTTTTCTATCGCGACTTCAGATGCTTCGCGTGCGTCGAACAGGCGTACATCGTTGGCAGAGCGGCTGACCCAGCCAGAACCCCGGCCATCTGCAGTTCTGACGGTACAGCTAAAACTCAGGTTGGTCGCTTCCTGGTAGCCAAACACGCCATTCGAATTGGCGATGACTTCAAAGCCTAGTGTGTCGAGAAAAAAGCCTGCCGCAAACAAGTTGCTTTTGCGCGCAGCATTGATGCTATGCGCCGCCACTTCAGCACGGAAATCGGGATCGATCGCTTCGGTCTGTTTCACATAAGTGTCAGACGCTTTGAATTCTTGCTTGCTGACCGCAGGCATGAATTCGGGATTTTCTGGCGCCAGGCGGGCGATGTCTTCGGCTCTGCGTACCACTCTCTCCAGCGACTTATCATCAAACTCGTTGACGGTGGCGGTACCCTGGCGTTTGCCAAAAGCGACACTGACGCTGAGTTGGGTATCTTGATTCAACCCGGCGGTAGAAACGCTATTTTGCGCGTAACGAATATTCCCGCTGCGCGTGCCTTGAATCGAGACCCGGCATTCATCTGCCTTAGAAAAACTCATGACGCGGTCACAAATACGTTTTGCTTCTTCTTGATTGAGTTGTTTCATTTTGTATTTATCCAATCTTACGAGCTGTGTTGATCACATTGACGTTGTTGAAGCGGGTAGTACTTGAACCATGCGAGACCGCGCTGACTTGACTAGGCTGACCTTTTCCGTCGAAGAAAGAGCCACCCATGCGCCAATCACGCTGATCGCATATGGCGCTGCAATTATTCCAAAATTCTTGCGTGTTGGATTGGTAGGCGACATCTTCTATCGGGCCGAGAATTTTGCCATTCTTGATTTCGTAAAATTGTTGGCCGCCGAATTGAAAGTTGTAGCGTTGCTGATCGATCGAATAAGAGCCGCGGCCTAAAATGTAAATGCCTTTCTTGACATCTTTGATCATCTCGTCTGGCGTTAGTGGTGTTTTTCCTGGTGCCAGCGAGACATTTGGCATGCGTTGAAATTGCACGCTGCTCCAGCTATCGGCATACGAGCAACCATGCGATTCTTTTTCATCGATGATGTGCGCCTGATCACGGGTTGCCTGATAATTCACCAAGATGCCGTCTTTGATGAGATCCCAGCGTTTGCAACGCACGCCTTCATCATCATAGCCAACCGCACCAAGCGAGCCGACTGTGGTTTTGTCGGCGAAAAAATTCACGCGTTCTGAACCGAACTTGAAGTTTTTAGAACGCCATTTATCCAGGGTCGCAAAACTTGTACCTGCATAATTCGCCTCATAGCCAAGCACACGGTCAAGCTCGGTAGGATGACCGACCGATTCGTGTATGGTCAGGAATAAATGCTCCGGACTGAGCACCAAATCATACTTGCCAGGCTCTACCGATTTTGCAGTCAATTTATCTTTGGCATGACGGCCAATTTCCCGCGCTTCTTCGATCAGATCGACTGATTTTCCGTACAGCGTGGTGACATTGCCTGCCGCCTGAATTTTGTCTTTGGGGTTGGCGTCGAAAAATTCATAGCCCATGCCGACCGGTGATGACATGCTATCGCAGCTACGAAATTTATTGCTGGCTTTATCGACTGCGGTGGCCGTCATCGGCGCCCATAATCGGTGGATATCCTGATCGATATACGAGCCGTCGGTCGAGGCAAAATATTTTTGCTGATTCACTTGAAACAGTGAAGACTGCATGAAATTCGCCCCGTTATCCATCCCCGCCTTGTTGGCGGCGATCAGCATGTCGGCTTTTTCTTTGACAGGTACGCTGCGCCAATCCTTGCTAAATGGCGTTGCCCAACTGACTTCGCCTACGCCTTTTACCGGAGCAAAAATCATCGCTTCTGTTTGTAATTTGGCGTTCGCTTTGGCAATCGCGACCGCTTGCCGCGCCACACTGGCAATCGCATCGAGCGACAAATCATTGGTCGATGCGAAACCGTAGGCACCACCTGCGATCACCCGCACGCCGATACCGCTAGATTCGGTGTTGACGATGTTCTCTACCCGTAAATCACGGGTCGTGATGAATTGATTCACATAGCGCCCTATGCGTACATCGCAATAACTTGCGCCTGCTTTGGTAGCGGCGTTCATCGCGGCATCGGCTAGGGCTTTTTTCAAGCTCAGTTCGACTGGCTTGATTAATTCTTCTGTAGTAATGGCATGGCCAATCACAGGTATTAGCAAAGAGCCGGCGGCAATTCCGCTCAAGTTCAAAAAGGTGCGTCGTTCCATATTAGCTCCGCTAAAAATTCACAAAAACTCCTTTCTCCCGCTCGCGGGAGAAGGGCAGGGGATGAGGGTGATTGAGCAACAGACACGCTTAATAAAAACTTTTGAAGCTTCAGATAAATAAGCACTTTTGTTTCTGAACCACCCTCACCCCTACCCTCTCCCGCCAGCGGGAGAGGGGGTAAGTGCACTTACACCGCATCAGACAAAGAAGTAAAGTTAAAGTCGCGTACCTTCATCGGCGGAATTAACATTTGATATTGCACTTCATCACCGGCAATGATGACGGGCTTACCAATTTCTTCAATATTATTGAGCATCGTGATTGGACTTTCATTGAAGCGGAAGTTCTTGATCGGATACATGATCTTGCCGTTTTCAATGTAAAAAGTACCGTCGCGCGTTAAGCCCGTCAGCAGGACTGACTGTGGATCGACCATGCGGATGTACCAGGTGCGTGTCACCAGCACACCTTTTTTGGTGTTGGCGATGAGCTCGGCAGTGGACTTGTCGGTCCCGGCCATAATCATGTTGCCATGTCCGCCCAAGGCACGAACCTTTTGCTTCTGCGCCCAAAAACGTGAATATTCGAGCGAATTAACGCGGCCGTTTTTAATCACATCAACCCGCTCACGCGCCAACATCGAGTTGCCATCCCAAGGCAAGACGGGCACATTGGCGTCCCATGGGTCAGCCCAGATATTCACCTGCTCGTCAAAAAGTTTTTCATTCAGGCGATTTCCGCCACCCTTTTTTGACAGGAAGCTACGGCCTTCATCAGCCTGACGTGCACTAAAACCGCCTAGCATATTACCGATTAAATCAGAAGTGGCAGCCGGTTCAAGAATGACCGTGTAGCGACCTGGCTCTATGGCTTTTGCATCGACTGAACGCAGGGCTTTTTCTATCGCCACATCGGCCGCTTCGCGTGCATCAAACTTCGCTACATCGCCAGCAGAACGCTTGACCCAGCCTGAACCACGGCCATCTTCGGTGCGCACTGTACAGGTGAAATCGAGGTCGGTTGTTTCTTGAAAACCAAACACACCGTTGGAATTGGCCACCGTAGAGAAGCCAGTGCTTTCAGTAAAGAAGCCAGCAGCAACGAGCGATTTTTTACGGCATGCTTCTATCGAATACGCGGCAACTTGCGCTCTGAAATCAGGATCAATTTCTGAGGTTTTCTTTTTGAATGTATTTGAAGCTTTGTACTCCTGCTTGCCAACAGCGGGCATGAACTCAGGATTCTCAGGGGCGAGGCGGGCCAGATCCTCAGCACGTCTGACGACTTTTTCCAACGATTTTTCATCAAATTCATTGATGGTCGCGGTACCCTGTTTTTTTCCGAAAGCGACCGAGACGATCAGTTGAGTATCATTCACAACACCAGCGGTTGATACCGCATTCCGGGCAAAACGGATATTCCCGGTACGGTCGCCATTTAAAGTGACATTGCATTCGTCTGCCTTAGAGAAGGACATGACTTTGTCGCAAATACGTTTGGCTTCTTCTTGACTTAAGAGTTTCATGGTCTGTTCTTCCTTAGTCTATTTTACGAGCGGTGTTGATGACATTGATGCCGTTGAAGCGTGTCGTGCTGGAGCCGTGCGATACTGCGCTCGACTGCCCTGGCTGACCTTTGCCATCAAAGAAAGAACCACCCATGCGCCAATCGCGGTCATCGCAGGTAGCGCTGCAGGCATTCCAGAATTCTTGCGTATTGGATTGGTAGGCAACGTCTTCCAGCTGCTCACCAATTTTGCCATTCTTGATTTCAAAGAACATCTGGCCGCCAAACTGGAAGTTGTAACGCTGTTGATCGATAGAGAATGAACCGGCACCGACTATGTAGATGCCTTTTTTAACGTCTTTCACCAATTCGTCTGGCGTCATTTGTTTTTTGCCGGCGACCAGTGAGATATTTGGCATACGCTGGAATTGCACGCTGCTCCAGTTGTCTGCGTAAGAGCAGCCATGTGATTCGGTCTGGCCTATCATATGGACTTGATCGCGGGTGGCCTGGTAGTTGACCAGGATACCGTCTTTGATGATGTCCCAGCGTTTGCATTTGACACCTTCATCATCGTAGCCGACTGCACCGAGTGAGCCGGGTACAATTTTATCAGCGGTGATATTCACTTTATCCGAACCGTATTTAAAGGTTTTGGATTCCCACTTATCGATCGTCGCAAAGCTAGTGCCAGCGAAATTCGCTTCATAGCCCAAGACACGGTCAAGCTCAGTCGGGTGACCTACCGATTCATGGATCGTCAACCACATATGTTCAGGGCTGAGCACCAGATCATATTTGCCTGGAGTGACTGATTTTGCCGTGAGTTTTTGCTTGGCGCTGGCACCGCAGGCGCGCGCGTCTTCGATCAGGTCATACGAATTTTTGTATAAAGTGGCGACACCGCCAACTGCCTTGACCTTGTCTTCTGCCTTGGCGTCGAGGTATTCATAGCCCATACCAACTGGTGTAGACAGGCCTTCGCGGGTACGGAATTTGTTGGTTTTTTTATCTACCGCCGTGGCAGAAATCGGCATCCATAAACGATGAATGTCCTGATCAATATACGAGCCATCGGTTGAGGCAAAGTATTTTTGTTGATTGACCTGGAACATGACTGACTGCATAAAATCAGCGCCACCCTCCATACCAGCTTTATTTGCAGCGATCAGCAAATCCACTTTTTCTTTGATCGGGACGACGCGCCAGTCTTTCTTGATCGGCGTAGCCCAACTGACTTCGCCG
>JANYFV010000564.1 GCA_025359635.1 Undibacterium sp.
AATAGTCTTAAACAACCTGGTAGGCTGACAGTCGCAGGAAATAAAATTGATTTAGGTAAAATTGATGCTCCCGTGTTTGTTTATGGTTCAAGAGAGGACCATATAGTCCCGTGGCAGGCTGCTTATGCCTCGTGTTTATTGTTAAATCCAAAGAAAAGAAATCGCAATCGTTTTCTGCTTGGTGCCTCGGGGCATATCGCGGGCGTGGTGAATCCTCCGGCGAAAAAGAAAAGAAGTTATTGGACCAATTCTCAGCTTGGTGTTGATGCACAAAGTTGGCTGGATGGCGCAGTAGAACATCCCGGTAGTTGGTGGCCAGAATGGGCAAATTTTTTGTCAGAGCATGGCGGCAAGATGGTCAAAGTTCCGGCCAAGCCAGGTAATGGCAATTTTCCTAAAATAGAGCCTGCACCTGGGCGCTATGTAAAAGTAAGAGCGGAGTAGAAGCAGAGTAATTCACAAACAAAACCTGGAGAAATAGTATGTCAAAGCGAATAGCATATGTAACCGGTGGTATGGGTGGTATTGGAACTCCAATTTGTCGACGTCTGTGCAAGGAAGGTTATACCGTTGTTGCAGGTTGTGGCCCTAATTCTGCACGTAAAGATAAATGGTTGGCTGACATGCGTTCAGAAGGACTAGATATTCATGCGTCTGAAGGCAACGTTTCAGATTGGGAATCGACTAAAGCTGCGTTTGAAAAAGTCAGGGCTGAAATCGGCGAGGTTGATGTCTTAGTAAATAATGCAGGAATTACTCGTGATGGCCAATTCCGTAAGATGCTTAAAGCGGATTGGGACGCCGTCATGGATACTAATTTAAACTCTTTGTTTAATGTCACCAAGCAGGTTATTGAAGGTATGGTTGATCGTGGTTGGGGTCGCATTATCAATATTTCATCGGTGAACGGTCAAAAAGGGCAGTTTGGTCAAACAAATTATTCCACAGCTAAAGCAGGTATCCATGGTTTTTCTATGGCGTTGGCGCAAGAAGTAGCAACCAAAGGCGTGACAGTAAATACCGTTTCACCTGGCTATGTTGGTACCGATATGGTCAAGGCAATTCGCCCTGATGTCTTAGAGAAAATTGTTGCTGGAATTCCAGTTAAACGTTTAGCAGAACCTGAAGAAATAGCTTCCATCGTTGCCTGGATTGCATCAAACGAAGGTGGCTACGCTACTGGCTCCGACTTCTCGATTAATGGCGGCTTACACATGGGGTAATTTTTCCCTTTTGATGAGTGTGCACATAATGCAATTTTATTGCAGCGCACTTGCCGCAGTGCGGTAGAATATAACCCACCGAAATGTCATGTTTTGGTGGGTTTACTTTTTATGGTTGGTAGAATAATAAAGAATACTTAGGGGACGGACAGCCCTCCATATTTTCTGACTATGAAAATATTGAGGATGTCTGCTTGGATTTGACAATCGATCACATTAACGATTTTATTTTCGGTGATTTTTGTCTGAAGCTTTATCAAATGAGATTTCAATGATTAACGCAAAAAAACCTACGCAACATTTGATTAAAAAATACCCGAATCGCCGTTTATATGATACTCAGACTAGCAGCTATATTACTTTGGTTGATGTCCGACAGTTTGTTTTAGAAAATGACGATTTTGCAGTCGTCGATGCAAAAACCGGTGAAGATTTGACGCGTACAATTTTATTGCAAATTATTCTAGAGGCTGAGGCGGGCGGTGCTCCCATGTTTTCAAGTGTTGCATTAGCGCAGATCATTCGTTACTACGGGCATGCCATGCAGGGAATGATGGGCTCCTATCTCGAGAAAAATATTCAAGCCTTTATCGATATACAAAATAAGCTAACTGAAAATTCTAACGGCACCTATGAAGGCAAAACATTTAGCCCCGAAATGTGGACGCAATTCATGAATGTACAAGGCCCCATGATGCAAGGCATGATGGGGAATTACATAGATCAAAGTAAGACGCTGTTCGTGCAGATGCAGGAACAAATGCAAAATCAATCGAAGAATATATTTGGTTTTCCATTCAATGCAGATGATACAAAAAAATAAATAAACGTGTTCTATCATGTTCTAAAAAGCGATGACTACAAGAAATCCCCCATTAGCATGATTAGAAATACGTATCCGCCCTTCGTGACGTTTTACTATCCTATCTACAATTGCCAAGCCAAGACCAGAGCCATTGGCTTGGCTACGAGAGATATCGACTCGGGTAAAAGGTCGAAGCATCCGTGTTATATCAGCTTCTGGCACACCCACGCCATGATCTCGTATGCTGATTAATATGCCTTGTTTTTTCTCTTTATTTTTATAGCTACATTGAATATCCATGTTCACACCATTGCTCCCAGGCGACTTGCCATAGCGCTTTGCGTTCTCAAACAAGTTATTAAAAAGTCGAAAAAGTTCGACAGTATTGCCTAACATTTCAAGATCTTTGACGATTGAGGATCGTATGTTCATTTCAGGCAGGCGAGATGCTTCTTCCACCATGTTTTCTAGTAAGACACTAATATTAATGACGTCGAACGGTACCGACTCCAGGGGCTTTGCGTAGTCAAGAAATTGCCCGATGATGCCGTCCATTTGTGATAAATCGAATTGCATGCCTTGTCTTGCCTCTACTGTTAAATTGGCCATTTCAACTTCCAATTGCATGCGAGTAAGTGGCGTTCTTAAATCATGAGAAATACCTGCGAGAATAACTGCTCGGTCAGAATCTATCCTTGTAAGATCGTCCATCATTTGATTGAAACTGGCATTCGTTTCTCTGATCTCGTTCGGGCCTTTTTCAGGTAGTGGGCTTGGGCGTTTGCCTTTTGCAATCAAGAGCGCAGCACTACTTAACCGCGACAAAGGATCGTTGATCAATTTTGAAATGAATACTGCACCAATTAAGGTTAAGAACAAGGAAAAAGCGGCCCACCCGATAAATTGTAGCCCGCTTGAAGGTGTCACTCTTTCTTGATCTAGACGTAACCAATATTGATCATCATCAATATCAAAGCTAATCCAAAATCCTGCTACATCATTAACCTTTGATGCGATTAAAGTTTCTTTGCCTAGCGTGTTCTGAATAACTTCTTGGAGTTCGATGGAATTTGCCGTTGTTTCAGGTAATTCCACTTTGTCGCTGTCTTCTAAAAGGTAAACACGAATTCCATCGTTACTTGCTAAATCAAATAAGAGTTCACGTCGTTTGTCAGGCGCAGAATGGGTGAGTGCCGCGCGTGTGATGGTCACCACAGAAATGATTTGTGCCGCAAGTTGCTGTGCTCGTGGAGTACGTTCGACGATTTTGAAACTGGCAAACCAAGCGATCATGCTCGCCATCACTAATACTGCCAAGAAAAAAAATGTGCGCCAAAAAAGCCCACTTTTGAGCCAATCTAAGCTATTGACGTAAGTATGCATTCAGAACTTGTTTATCTTGTTTTGCCATCGGGAATAAAGACATATCCCAAACCCCAAACGGTTTGTATGTAAAGTGGATTTGTGGGGTCTGGCTCAACCAGTTTGCGTAAACGAGAAATCTGCACATCCAGGCTACGATCAAATACCTCGTATTCTCGACCGCGTGCCAATTCCATTAATTTTTCGCGCGATAAGGGTTGTCTTGCGTGACGGGCGAAAACCTTTAAAACTGAGAATTCTCCGGTCGTTAAATTAACGTTTTCACCATTTTTTTTCAAGGTTCGTGTTGCCAGGTCAAGTACGAATTGACCAAATTCAAACGTTTGCGGACCTTCCGAAGGCGCTCCGGGAATTTCAACAGGCGCTTTTCGACGTAACACTGCATTCACTCGTGCGACAAGTTCACGCGGACTAAATGGTTTTGGCAAGTAATCGTCCGCGCCCATTTCCAAACCAATAATTCTATCGACCTCTTCCCCTTTTGCCGTCAGCATAATAATTGGTGTTTGATCGCCCGAACCGCGCAGCCTGCGACAAATGGCTAAGCCATCCTCTCCCGGGAGCATCAAATCAAGTATTAACATGTCGTAACGTTCACGCACCCATAACTTATTCATCGCTTGAGCATTTTCTGCACTAACGACATTAAAGCCTTGCTCGGTCAGATAACGGCGGAGAAGATCTCGCAGACGTATATCGTCATCAACCACTAAAATTTTTGCTTTGTGTCCGTCGGACACAGTGTTTTCATGGATTTGGTTTAAATTGGTCATGTGAATATATTAATAGCAGAATTTAGAATGCAGTTCATTTTGATTCAACTCATTACAAACAGTTACACACTTTATGAATTTTGATTGTTGTTCTGTTGTTCAATAGCGTAAACTACTTCTTGTAAGATCCTGATGGTGATTTAATCATATTTTGATGAATAAATTGAATATTAAATTTCTCGCACTTTTGTTGATGGTTCTGCAAGGTGGAAATGTTCTGGCTGAACCTGGTCGGCTTGGCTCTGGTTTTTTCGGTTTTGGAAAGAACAACGCTGAAGGAGGGAGTGCGACGCCTAAAGAAATTTTGCGGCAAAAGCAAATAAAAAAAGCTGCAGTCCTTAATCGCGAAAAACAGCTTGAAGGCGCTGACCAAGGCAAAGAATTAAATACACCAAATTCTGAAAACTCGAATTTGACATCAAAGAAAAGTCGCATGACTCCTGAGGAGCGGCGTGCTTTGCGTCGGCAAATTCACGATGCTGGCAATGATGTCTATGTTTCGCCAAAATAATTCCATTTTTAAATCATTCATGTAATTTTGTACTTTCGCTTTTTTGTCTAGACGCGAATGATCTATAAATAGAATAAATATCAGATTCGGCGATAACAAAATTATTTTTTAACGACGATGAGTTTTCATGATTTGTTGTTGCTCGCGTCCCCAATCTCTTTCTTTTTCCGTCTCGCGCTTGTCGTGCTGTTTTTTACCTTTGGCGAGACCAATCTGACATTTAACGCGGCCATTCACATAGTGCATATTTAATGGCACCATCGTGTAACCAGATCGTTCAACTTTGGAGATTAATTTGCTTATTTCTGATGCATGCAAAAGTAGTTTGCGCGTTCTTACCGAATCCGGGTGAATATGCGTAGATGCAGTTGGTAACGCACCTATATGTGCGCCAAATAAGACAATTTCACCATTGCGCACTAAGACATAAGCTTCTTTGAGTTGTACTCGCCCAGCTCGTATGGATTTAACTTCCCAGCCCTGCAATACAATTCCCGCTTCGAATTGTTCTTCGACAAAATAGTCGTGGAAAGCTTTTTTGTTATCAGCAATACTCATGCAATTTAATTTTTTTGTTCGGTTTCTCTTTTTGCAATTGAAGTTTTATGCTTTTTTGCACGAGAAACTTGGTGGGTCGGTTAAAATTTGGACTATTATTTTTCTAAATGGTTCTTATCGATGGCGGTCGTACATAAAACAGTTTTTGTATCTTACAGTGCAGAACAAATGTTTGCACTAGTTGAGAAGGTTGAAGATTACCCTGACTTCCTGCAGTGGTGTGGCGGAGTGGAGGTTGGGCAAAGAACTGAACAGCACTTAACCGCGACATTATCTATCAATTATCACGGTATAAAGCAGCAATTTACTACTAAAAATTCAAATTTCCCACCAAACTTAATGGAAATGAGCCTTGTCGATGGTCCATTTAAACATTTATTAGGGAGGTGGAAATTTTCTGAACTGCGTCCAGATGCTTGCAAAATTGAATTTGATTTAAATTACGAGTTTTCCAGCAAGTTATTGGAGCATTTGATCGGGCCGGTTTTTAGTAAGATAGCAAATAGTTTTGTTGATTCTTTTTGCGCAAGAGCAGAAAAAATGTATGGCTAACCCACAATATCTTAGTGAGCAAGTGACTGAGACCGTAGACATTCAAATTTGCTATGCGTCGAAACAAAAGACAACAATTATTGAGTTGACGATGAAATGCGACTCAACTATCCGAGACGCTATTGAATTTAGTCAAATCTTAATAGTGCACCCAGAAGTGGATATTGATATTTGTAAAGTCGGCGTTTTTGGCAAGCTTAAAACACTCAGTTCTGTAGTTCAGCAGGGCGATAGAGTTGAAATATATCGCCCGTTAACAGCAGACCCCATGGAAGCGCGGAGACGGCGATCAGCTAAACAAATAAGATCGAAGTCGATTTTTTGATTATTTGCAGTTACTAAGAGCGCGATTCACATCTTGCAATTCTTTAGCGCGTTGTTCATCTCCCATGAAACTTCTTTCACCATTTTTATCAGTGCTACCAATTCTTACACCTGACTCAAGGG
>JANYFV010000577.1 GCA_025359635.1 Undibacterium sp.
CGGAAATTCTTGCTGGCTCATTTTAATCTTTCAAAACATTCAACACTTCATAGCAGGCACCCATGGTGTGGTAATCCGTTTTTCCGGCCGGGCTTTTTTCATCACTGAGCTTGCCATTCTCCGGACTCAACATGCGATACCAGGCGCCATGCTGGTGATCGATCATATGCGCCCAACTGTATTGCCAGATTTTTTCATACCAATCCCAGTAACGTGTCTCGCCTGTACGGTCTGCCAGCAGCGCTGCCGCTGCCAGACTTTCTGCCTGTACCCAGAAATATTTATTTCCATCACAGATACTGCCATCAGGCGCGAAACCATAGGCAATGCCGCCATGCTGGCTATCCCATGCTCTATCCATCGCCGTATCAAAAAACGCCTTGGCACGCGGCAGCAACCAATCCGCCGATCCTTGCAATTGCGCTTGATGGCGTTCCAGTATCAGCAGCAATTTAGACCACTCGGTCAGATGGCCGGGCTGGTAGCCCCATGGCCGGAAGATATTGCTGCTGTCGTGACGGTTGTATTCGGTATCGACACTCCAGTCGGCTTGGTAATGTTCCCACACCAGGTCGTCGGCTAACGCGGCCTGACGTACGGTGATATTGCGTGCTACGGTCTCTGCCCGATGCAGATACCGCAACTCGCCACTCGCTTCAAAGGCAGCGATCAAAGCCTCGCAGCTATGCATATTGGCGTTCTGCCCGCGATAGGGCGATAAGGCAGACCAATCTTCACTGGCTTCATCGGCGTATAGACCAAAATCAGCTTGCCAGAAATGCTGCTCCATCAAGGCAAAAGTTTCATCCAGATAGGTGCGCGCCTCGCTGATGCCTGCCATCAAGGCGTGGGCATAGGCAAGTATGACGAAAGCCAATCCATAGCAATGATTTGTTCCATCGCGCAGCGTTTTTTCCCCCTCATGCCAGTCTAGCTCCCAGGCATACGCGCCAGATAGCGCGTTGCGGTGTACTTCACGCAAAAAGGCCAGACCGTGGCGCACTCTGTCCAGATCGGCAGGATTGCCAAATTGGCGAAACGCCATGGCGTAATTAAAAACAAAGCGCGTGCTGCTTACCAGGTGGCGCGTACGCGTATCGTAGACCGTCCCGTCATCCTTAAAGAAATGAAAAAAACCACCACTCGGATCAACACAGCGGTTTTCATAAAAACCCAGGGTGTGTTGTATATGATTGATTAGCGTACTACGCGCTTGAAAATTTGGTGCCATGCTTGTGTGCCTAAATTAAAAAAATGTTTTGCATTGGATTATGTCAATGCGCTAACAAACAGTGCTTGCGCGTATCACCAGATGAACTGGCGAGACTGTTTCGATAAATGTCTCGGTCTGACTTCTGAGTAAGAGCTCCACACCCAACGCGCCTAATTCTCTTTTATCGATGCGCAGGGTGGTTAAGGGGCGATGCCCCAGCACTGCGGCAGAAATATCATCGAAGCCGACAATCGAAATGTCATGCGGCACCTTTAACCCGGCTGCCAGGCAACAGCGCATAGCCACCAGCGCGGCACTGTCGTTATAGCAAAAAACGCTGTCTGGTCGTAATGGCAAATCCAGCAGGGCCTGCATGGCTTCCCAGGCGCCTTCTTCCAGACTTAAACCATCTGGCAGCGATTCTTCGAGGCGAGGATCAGCTGGAATATTTGCATCAAACAAGGCCTGACGAAAACCTCTTGCTCTTTCCCGAATGCTGTAATGACTTAAGGGGCCGCAAATCAATCCGATACGAGTGCGGCCGATGGAAATTAAGTGTTGTGCCGCCATAAATCCACCCAGCTTATTATTGGGATTCACTGAGTTGTAGCCGCGTAAGCGCATATCGATTAAGGCCAGAGGTTTGCCCATGGCCTTGAGGGTACTTAAAATTTCAGGCTCAAAAAAACCTGCGCAAACAATGCCATCCGGCGCATGCATACGTATCTGTTCGACCAGACCATCACCGGGACCTACCGCCATAAAAGACAGTACGATGCCTAATTTTCGGCAAGCTTCTTCCGCTCCATGTAACACCGGTGAGTAGAAATGGCTGCTTGAAACAGTATTGTGCTGGCGATGTAATAAAAAGGTAATGCGCTTTAAGCGCTTGGTTCTGAGTTTGCCAAAGTCATACCCAAGACTACGGGCTGCCGCCAGCACCATCTGGCGCGTTTCCTCAGTCAAACCCGGTTCATTTTTCAATGCACGCGAAATGGTTCCTGTAGAAAACCCGGTCAGTTTTGCGATGTCACGAACGGTGATGGCAGGGCCGATGCTTGATGTCATAGATTACTTTATGGTGTCAATCTCAATCTCAATCTCGATCTCGATCTGCCTTAGGCTTGCGGGATCGAAGATCGATTAAAAAAGTATTGCATAGCGTGAATTGAGCGGTCAAACAAATGACTCACTTTCAGGTCAGTTTAGCGATTTTTACTAAACATCACATCTTCCCCTAAACTTCAGTAAAGAAATGCTCGCGGGTGAGCGCTGTATATTTGTTTAGTCAGGAAGAAAAGCCTTCAGCTGTGCCAATTTTCCCGATAAAAAAAGCAAGGCCGTGCGGACACGGTCTTGCTTTTTTTGAGGCATCAGCCCCAGAGTGCCAGAACAGCTTAGAACGTGTACCGCATTTGCGCAGTATAGCGCGGCCCTGTTGCTACCCAGGCATGACCGATCATGCCGACATGCTGCTGTACTTCCTGCTTGAACACGGCGTTGTTCAGGTTCTGCGCTTCCAGGCCTATCGATAGCTTGTCGGTGAAGTTGTAAAAGATCGATGCATCAAGCTGACCGTAGGCAGCCGCCCATAACGGCAGACCCCAGGCCAGATTGGTGGCACCTTTGTCCGGGCTGCTAGGATTGGTATCCGTACCATCGGTAGCGCGTGCTCCCCAGGTATTGACTGCCTGTAAGTTTCTTGAACGCCAGTTGTAAGCCAGACGCGCCGAGATTGGACCTTTGTCGTACATCAGAGACAAGTTAGCCGATTGGCGTGACAGACCTTGCAATGGCAGATTCGAGAATGTGCGTCCATCCAGATCGCAACCATTGATATTCAACGCCAGATTGGCAGCGTTGTCACTATGGCCTGAACAGTAATCTGACGTTACCGGGTTATACAAGTCGCGTTTGCTGTCAACAAAAGTGAAACTGGCCTGTGTACCAAAACCGGACATCCATCCTGGCAGATTACTGAAAATTGGCAATTTGTCGAAATATGTCTGGAACGCGATTTCAAAACCACGTGCGCGACCGTCGGCTCCGTTGACTGGCGAGGAGACATCGAAGTTATACGTCTTGCCGTTCACATCAGCACGGCTGAAGCTAGTCATCTGATTGACGATGACGTCATGCAGTTGCTTGTTGAATATCGCACCAGTGAGCGAACTACCAGGCGCGAAATACCATTCTGCGGTCAGATCAATCTGGGTAGCCATGGTTGGCTTGAGCATCGGGTTACCCGCTGCCTGGCCAGTCAGGCTGACATTATTGACCGTGATCGCATTGCCGGTGGTGAGAGTTGTGGCACTCTCAGTCAAGGTGGTGTACTGCTGCATTTGCGAGAAATCCGGACGCGACATCGCCTTGCCCATCGCCATGCGGAATTGCAGTTTGTCGTTCACCTTCATACGCAAATTCAGCGTAGGCAATACATTGCTGTAGGAATTGTCGAAGTTTTGATGCACAGAAAAGGCTGCGATATTTGGTATCGGTACGCCACCCAATACGCCGCCTGGCGGAACCGTCGGCAAGATAGGTGGGGTGAATATGGTAGAGCCTTCAGCAGAAGAATCGGTTCTCACATAACGGACGCCAATGTTACCGTCGATCGGGTATTGTAGTTTGTCAAAGCCAAAGCGCAATTGTGTGTAGAACGATTTGTTCTTTTCCGCGACATTATTAAATTCTGCCGGATCGGTACCGAAGGTAGAGCCTTTCCATTTATCGCACGAACCCCAACCCTGCGCCGCTGCCTGTTCTGCGCAAAGAATATCGTGATAGCTATGCAGTGTTTCATACGTGCCGGGATAGCCTCTGGCCAGTATGTCGTTCGGGAAGACCGCTGCAGGAACGGTGACTTTGCCATTCATAAAATTGTTGAACGTCGCAACAGTTGTTTGACCTGCGAAACGTGGGTCACCCAGATACGCCACATGAGGAATTTGCCAGCCGACCATCCATGGCTGGGTAACGCCCTGCCAGTTGTAGCTAGGGTTTGCATTATGTGTATTGGAATTGCGCTCGCTTAAATTCACACCAAAGCGTACATCGCGCAAAATTGGATGATCTAACTCATACACTGCATCCGTTTTCCATGTCTTGCTGTCAGCAGTAGATTTGTCCAGATGTTCCATGGTGTAAGCCCAATAGTATTTATTGGGATCAGCCAGTTGTGCCAGATCGCTCTTGTCAAAAATCAGGCTAGGCATGCCGTTTCTCATGTCTATGCCTTCTTTTTGCATCTGCAGACCAGTTGACACGTCAGAATCGAAACCCTTAGTCTTGGCTTTGATCGTTTGCACGTCGGTGCGGATGCTCAGCTGCGGCGACACACGCCATTGCAGATTAAAGGCGATGTCGGTGGTCGAAGAATCACGATCGGCAACGCGGCGGTCAGCATTGAAATTGATACCGCCATGCGCATCATCTGATAGCACGCCTGAGGTAAATGCGCCATTAGAATTGTAGGTTCCGTTAGCCACGGCAATGTCATACGCAGTAAAGTGCTGACTTTGCAGTGCACGCTCAGACCACGTCATGTGATAGTCGGATTTGAAGTATGTCAGGGATGTTGTCACATCGCGAGTCGGGCGCCATTGCAGGGCAGCATACTGACCCTTACGCTCGCGTTCGAAATCCATGGTTCTCCACAATGCACCTTTTGGTACCCATAGAGTTTTGCCTGGTTCAAGATTAGTGCGCGGATAAAATGCCTCAACCTGGATAGTGTCATTGCGGGTATCGCTTTTTGAATTTGCCAAATCGACCAATACACCGATTTCACCAATAGGCGTAGTCCAGCGATCCGAAAGCAAGAACGAACCGGATGGTGTTGCCTTGCCTTGCTTCAGGGTCGAGTAACTGGTCTGGCCAGAAATAGCGCCTTTAAAACCTTTGTAATCAAATGGCAGGGCGGTGCGCAGGTTAACCAGACCGCTGATCGCGCCCTCGATCTGCTCTGCAGAAGGATTCTTGTATACGTCGACACCGGCCATCAACTCTGGCGGCACGTCTTCAAAGTTTAGCGAACGGCCACCATTGGCCGAGAACGAATCGCGCCCGTTCAATTCCGAACGTACATAATTCAAACCGCGAATCGCTACGCCAGAACCTTCAACAGCATAGTGTTGCGGGTCGCCTTGCATGCTGCGGTCTATGGTCACGCCAACGATGCGTTGCAACACTTCAGTAATAGAGCGATCCGGTAATTTACCGATATCGTCCGCAACAATAGAGTCGACGATTTCATCGGCATTCTGTTTGATTTTTTGCGCCGACTGCAAGGCGGCGCGCTGACCGGTGACTACCACCATGTCTATTTTTTCGTCAGCTTTTTTTAATGTTGCATCGGCATTTTGTGTCGATTGCGCAAGCACTGGGGTAGAGAGGAGGGCGATCTGCGCAATTGCCACCGCAATGGCGGTTTTTTTAAACTGTCTCATTTATTTTCTTTCTTAGTTTAGGTTTAACTACTTAAAGTAGAATAAGAGAAAAATTTTAATTAGTCAATGCATCAAACTAATTAAATAATCAATTACAATCACTTTAATTTTTTACATATTGGCTTACTAGCATTACCAGAGGCTTGCGTCTCAGTGGGGGGATGCCTTACGAAACGGGAATGAATTTTGTTGGGTGCAGTGTTGGATGCATACAACGAGTTTAATTTTGTGGGGATGCGCTTTATGAGTCAATAAAGCATCTGTTCTTAAGGGGGAGTTTAGTATGTTTTACTAAACAAACTAACATTGCCATCTTCTGGAGGTATTGCTGCAATACGAATTAAGTTTCACGTTAAGATAAAGTTCGGTCTTTTTGAATGTTGCGTTCTTGCTATTTACAGTATTTACAGTATTTGAATTCTTGTGAATTGCCTGAACCAGTCTGTTTTCAAAGGGCATCGTTTATGTTTAGTAAAAAAATTAAAATCAGGAGACAATCAAATGGAACAAACTTCATCGATACCATTGCCGGTGCATAGTCAGGCAGATAGCACGACTGGCCCCTTGATCATCGTTACGATACTTTTTTTTATGTGGGGCTTACTGACCTCGCTCAATGACGTGTTGATCCCGCATCTGAAGGCGATTTATACGCTCAGCTATGTACAAGCAATGCTGGTGCAGTTTTGTTTCTTTGGTGCCTACTTCATCGTCTCGATACCGGCTGGCATGCTAATTAAACGAATAGGCTACCAAAATGGCGCGGTGGCAGGGCTAGTTGTTGCTGCTGCTGGATGTGCCTTGTTTTACCCAGCCTCTTTCAGTGGGTATACGGTTTTTTTGCTCGCCTTTTTCATTCTCGCTAGCGGCATCACGATCTTGCAGGTGGCGGCCAACCCTTATGTAACGGTGCTTGGTGCGGCCGCCACTGCGTCGAGCAGATTGACCTTGACGCAGGCGTTTAACTCCTTGGGTACAACTATTGCCCCGACACTTGGCGGCCTGATTATTTTGTCGGGCGTCACTTTGTCTGCAAGTGATTTTGCGGCTTTAACGCCGGTTGAACTTGTCGCTTTTCACGCTAAAGAAGCGGCAGCAGTACAAGGCCCTTATCTGGCATTAGCCGGAGCCTTATTTGTGTTGGCAATGTTGTTTGCATTCGTCAAATTGCCAAAAATCAGCCATGAAACAACGGCGCAAACCGATGTATCCACTGAAACATCTGTGTTCCAATACCGTCATCTGGTGCTGGGTGCCATCGCCATATTTTTGTATGTCGGCGGCGAAGTCACTATCGGAAGTTTCCTGATTAATTTTCTGGGTGAGGGCAATGTCGCCGGTCTTACGGCAAGCGCTGCCGCCCCTTTTGTTAGCTATTATTGGGGTGGTGCCATGATCGGTCGCTTCATCGGTTTTGCTGTGATGCGTTACGTCAGCCCGGGTAAGGCTTTAGCTTGCACCGCAGCAGGATCCATCGTCCTGATTCTGACCGCAATTTTCAGTCATGGTGCTGTCGCTATGTGGTCTATCATCGCCGTTGGCTTGTGTAACGCAATCATGTTCCCGACGATTTTTAGTATGGCTTTACATAAGCTAGGCAAGTT
The DNA here is from genome assembly GCA_025359635.1 of Undibacterium sp. GTDB lineage: Bacteria > Pseudomonadota > Gammaproteobacteria > Burkholderiales > Burkholderiaceae_D > Undibacterium. Next base: position 7,266 of record JANYFV010000577.1, read on the forward strand.
TACTGGCCAAGGCTCCGGCATTTTATGTATGGCGATTGTGGGCGGTGCCATCGTCCCATTTGCACAAGGTTTGATGGCGGATATGGTCGGTTTACAACTCTCATTTCTTATCCCGGCCGCATGCTATACCTTCATCCTGTTTTTCGGATTGAAATATGCGCGCATGTACCAGACAGTTGCGCTCAATAGCAGCCATTAACTCACATTCAGTCTAAATAAGTTTTCTCAAGATGCCATGCATCAGCTATGCATGGCATGTTTCTCAGTCAATCATGCAGTACCGGGACAAAAAAGGAATTCAAATGAAAAAAGTGAAAGCAATCGCCGCCACCTGCGCGAGCGCAATGGTGTTAGGGATGTTCAGTACGCAGGCAACAGCTGCAGCAGATGTTGCTGCTGACAAAAAATTTGTCTCCGCAAAAAATACGCATTTCATGCGACAAGGGCAAACCTACTACATCGTCGGCGCCAATTTTTGGTATGGCGCGTATTTAGGTAAGCCGGATGCAGCGACAGAGCGCGCACGGTTGCATAAGGAACTCGATAATTTAAAAGCCATGGGGGTGAATAATTTACGTGTGCTAGCGGTGTCTGAAAAAACCGAAATGACGAGTGCCGTAAAACCCGCGACCACGCAGGCACCAGGACAATACGACGAAAATTTGTTGCTCGGTCTCGATTATCTGCTGGCTGAAATTGCCAAGCGCGATATGACGGTTGTACTGTATCTGAATAATTTCTGGCAATGGTCAGGCGGCATGACGCAATACATGAATTGGTTTGAAGGTAGCAAAGCACTTGACCCAAATGTCACCGGTGACTATGAAGACTTCATGTTCCAAACAGCCCGCTTTTATCAAAACAAAGACGCGCAAAAAGAGTACCAGAACACCATCAAAAAGATAGTCACGCGCGTCAATACCATCACTGGGCAAGCCTATTCTAATGACGCAAGTATCTTATCCTGGCAATTGGCCAATGAGCCACGCCCGGGTAATTCCAAGGCCACAGCGCAGGAAAAAACTATTTACACGGCATGGGTCAATGATACCGCCAAGTATATTCATGGGCTCGATAAAAATCACATGGTCAGCAGCGGCAGCGAAGGTCTGATGGGATCTGCCAACGATCAGCAGTTGTATCTCGATGCGCACAAGTCGCCTTATATCGACTATATGACTTACCACTTGTGGCCAAAAAACTGGTCCTGGTTTGATTCGAAAAAACCGGTAGAAACCTGGGACGGTGCGATGGTCAAGTGCAAGGACTATTTAAACAGCCATATTGATTTTGCAAAAAAATTACATAAACCTATTGTGCTAGAAGAGTTTGGCATGGACAGAGATGGTGCGACCTTCGACGTCAAAGCCACGACTCATGTACGGGACCGTTTTTACACAGAAGTGTTTAGCTTGCTGTACCGCCGAGCTAAAGCTGGCGACGCAATTGCCGGGTTCAATTTTTGGGCATGGAATGGTTCCGGCCGCGCTGGTCATGCTGATTACTGGTGGAAAACCGGCGACGATTTCCTCGGTGATCCACCGCAAGAAGAGCAGGGCTTATATGGTGTATTTGATTCAGACGTCACGACTATTCTGCTCATCAAAGAAACTGCGGGCAAAATGCATGCATTGCAAAAGTAAGCTGTGATTTTGGCCCTACTCCCGCTCGCGGGAGTAGGGAGTTTAATCTGCCACAACCATTAAGAAAAATTCCCTATGCTAACGAGATACTTACGACTAGTTGTGCTCCTGAGTTTATGCATCACTCAGCAGGTGTTCGCCCAGAAATTTGAAGAGCTGGGAAAAACCCCGCAAATGGGCTGGAATAGCTGGAATAAATTTGCCTGCAATATCAATGAAAAACTCATTAAAGAAACAGCTGATGCGATGCAGACATTAGGCATGCAGGCGGTTGGCTATGAGTACATTAATATCGATGATTGCTGGCATGGCGAGCGCGATTCGCAAGGGAATATTCGCCCAAATGCCGAGCGATTTCCTTCTGGTATGAAAGCCTTGGCTGATTATGTGCATGCCAAAGGTTTAAAATTGGGACTGTATTCCGATGTCGGTGCCACTACCTGTGGCGGCCATCCGGGGAGTCGGGGTCATGAGTATCAGGATGCGATTACTTATGCAGCCTGGGGTATTGATTACCTGAAATACGATTGGTGCGACAGCAAGGACTTGAGCCCGGTCGCCGCCTACACGACCATGCGCGATGCAATTAAAAAAGCCGGACGTCCGATGTTGTTCAGTATGTGCGAATGGGGCGATAACAAACCCTGGGATTGGGCTAAAGATATTGCGCATTCATGGCGCACTACAGCAGATATTTATCCATGTTGGGATTGCGAACTTAGCCACGGCAGCTACTCTACAATCGGCGTGATGCGCATACTCGACAAGCAGGTGAGCTTGCGCAAATTTGCCGGTCCTGGCCATTGGAATGATATGGACATGCTAGAAGTCGGCAATGGGTTGACACCCGATGAAGAACGCGCACATTTCTCTCTCTGGGCCATGCTCGCTTCTCCGCTGATTTCCGGCAATGATTTGCGCTCTATGTCGGAAGAGGTGCGCAGCATACTCACCAACAAAGAAGTGATTGCGATCAATCAGGATAAGCTGGGGATACAGGCATGGAAGATGTTTGCCGAAGGGAATGTAGAAATCTGGATGAAGCCTTTAGCGAATAATGAATGGGCGATGCTGATACTCAATCGCGGTGCGCAAAGCCTGACGTATGACTATGACTGGCTGAAGCATCACGTCTCTGACGACTTGAGCAAGCGGGAAATCGATTTCCATCAAAGCAGTTTCAGCTGGACTGAATTGTGGACTAAGACCAGCGGTGATACCAGGCAAAACTTTAAAGCTAAATTATCGCCACACAGCGTAGCCTTACTCAAGCTTAAGCCGCGCTGATAGCGTGGTTTGAATCTGCTACTTAATTTACGACGAATTTTTCAACATAAGTGTGAGAGAAAATATGTCTTTTAGTTTATCGCGCTTTTTTTACGTTTTCTCTCATCTGATTGTCAGCCTGATGGTTACTTTCAGCGCCAGTATTTGTTTGGCAGATAAGGGTGTTGATGGCGATCCGGGATTGACTCCTGTGCCGAGATTGGTTTCTTATTCATGGATGTCACTTGACGCCTGGCAGCAAAAATTTGCCAGCCAAAATGCTATCGCGGATCAAGGTGGCGTCGATTTACTCTTTGTAGGCGACTCGATCACCGAAGGCTGGGATCAGGCAATCTGGGCGCAATATTTTTCGCAGTATCATCCGGCCAATTTTGGTATAGGTGGCGACCACACCGGCAACATTTTGTGGCGGCTGCAAAACGGCCGCTACGGCAAACTCAAACCCAAGCTCGTGGTGTTGCTGATAGGCGTCAACAATATCGGCTTGTTTAACGCGACCCCAAAGCAGCTGAGCGCAGCAATTGAGGCCGTTCTAAATAATTTACACGCACTGTATCCGGAGGCAAAAATTTTACTCAATGGGATTTTTCCGTTTGAAGAATCCAGCCAGAGTCCACAACGTGCAGTCATTGTCGCGAGCAATCAAGCCCTGGCTTTGCTGGCAGACGAAAAGCAGGTATTTTTCAGAAATTATGGTGGCTTATTCATGCAAAAAAATGGCGATATTTCCAAAGAAATGATGCGTGATTTTTTGCACCTGACGCCTGCGGCCTACCAGCTATGGGCTGATGCCATGACGCCAGATATACAAAAGCTGATGCAGAGATGATTTAGAGATGATTTAGAGATGATTTAAAGATGACTATGTCGCGTATTTTATTTGCCGTGCTGTGCTGCATTTTTCTAAATGGCCATGCCAGTGCCGCAGAATACATCAACGCCGGTGATGCGCATGTGGCGCAGATGGGGCGTGTCGAAAATACCGCGCAGGGCGCTGTGCGATTCTCGTATCCGGGAGTGAGTTTTTTTGTCGACCTGGAAGGCAGCAAATTATCGATAGAAGCTTCCAGCACCGGCAAGGATACTTTTCTTGAAGTGATCGTCGATGGCGGGCCAGCAAAGTCTTTGCGCTTATCGAATGCCTTGCAAACTGTGACACTCATGAGTGAGGCGAAAATAGGGCACCATCGTGTCGAGCTGATCCATAGCTCAGAAACATGGCATGGCATTGCCACCATCAAAGGCTGGCAAACCGATGGACAATTTCTGGCCGCACCCATCTTACCCGCGCGCAAAATCCTGGTTCTCGGTGATTCAGTCAGCTGCGGCGAAGCCATAGAGCGTGATGCCGGCCTGACAAAAACCTCAGCATGGTGGAAACCGCGTCTGTCGTATGGCATGCTGACGGCGCAGGCTTTTCAGGCACAGGTTCAGCTAGTCTGCTACGGTGGCCGGGGTTTGCTGAGTAGCTGGAACGGCAGCACCAGCGATCTGAATCTGCCGGATTTTCTTTCCTTGACGATTCCTGATGCAGCTCATCCGGTATCGTGGGATGCAAAGCGTTACGTTGCGGATGTGATACTCGTCGCTATCGGTACCAATGATTTTAGTGCGGGCATTCCTAAGCGTGAGGAATATATTGCCGCCTATGTCAAACTCTTGCTGACATTATTATCGGATTATCCACAAGCGCAGATCGCCGTTACCGAGGGCGCGATTCTCAATGGAAAAAACAAAGAGGCCATGATAGGATTTCTGGCAGAGAGTGTGCATCGCCTGCAAAATCCGCGCATACATCAGTTAGCTTCGCAGTATTATCCTGGAGATGAACGCGATGGCCACCCAAGCAAAGAACAACACCGCATGATGGCCAATGATCTGATCGTGCAATTCAAGACGATGATGAATTGGTAAGGCGAGTTTGAAAATGATGTTGGCCAGAAGCTGCAACAGAAAACGAAAAGGAATTGAAGATGTCCGCAAAACCCATACGCAAGATCGTCATTGTAGGCGGTGGTACCGCCGGCTGGATGACGGCGGCTCCGCTGTCGCAGCGACTGGATAAAGCTTGCGAAGTTGTCCTGATCGAATCGCCCGATATCGGCACCATCGGTGTCGGCGAAGCCACCTTGCCTACCATCCGTTTCTATAATAGTGCACTCGGTCTGGACGGTGCAGATTTCATTAAAAAAACCCAGGCGACCTTCAAGCTCGGTATCGAGTTCAAGGATTGGGGTCATGTAGGGAATCGCTTCTTTCATGGCTTTGGCGATTTTGGTCCAGCGATAGAGAATCGTTCGCCACATATGCATTGGCTGCGTCTGGCGGCTGCCGACAAAAATATGCGACCGCTTGAAGATTGGTCGGTGGCTACGGTCATGGCGCGCAATTTGCGTTTCACGCCGCCGGCCGGTGACCGGCCTTCGCCTACTAATGCCTTTTCTTACGGCTTTCATTTTGACGCCGGATTGTATGCCGCATATCTGCGCGATTACGCCATGCAACGCGGCGTGAAGCGTATCGAGGCCATGATCACCGAGGTTGAGCTGAACCCGGAAAACGGTTTTATCGCCGCCGTCAAACTCCGTGACGGCCGCCGCATTGAGGGTGATCTGTTTGTCGATTGTTCCGGCTTTCGTGGCCTGCTGATTGAAGGCGCGTTGAAGGCTGGCTACGATGACTGGAGTGAGCAGCTACCGTGCAACAGTGCCTTGGCGGTGCCATGCGCCAAGGTCGCAAAGCTGACGCCGTTCACCACCTCGACTGCCAAAAGCGCGGGCTGGCAGTGGCGCATTCCCTTACAGCATCGCACCGGTAACGGCCATGTTTACTGTGATGGTTTTAGCACCGATGACGAGGCTGCGCGGGTCTTGCTCGAAGGCTTGGATGGCCGTGCGCTAGACGAGCCGCGCCAGTTGCGCTTTACCACCGGCCGCCGGCGTAAATCATGGGTCAAGAACTGCGTTGCGATCGGCTTGTCGGCTGGTTTTGTCGAGCCGCTTGAGTCGACCAGCATCAGTCTGATCGAATTTGCGGTCGGTAGTTTGATCCAAAATTTTCCTGATTGCGATTTTCGTCCAGAGCTGGCCAATGAATTTAATCGTCAGCTCTCGATTCGTTATGAATCAGTGCGCGACTTCATCATCATGCATTACAAATTAACCAAGCGGACTGATTCTGAATTTTGGCGCTACTGCGCGAATATGCCTATACCTGAGTCGCTGCAACATCAGATTGAATTGTTTCGCGAGACTGGCCGGGTGGTCGTGCTCGATCCGGACGGCTTTAGCGTACCGTCGTTTATTTCTCTGTTGATCGGCCTGGGCGTGACGCCTAAAAGCTATGACCCGTTTGTCAACCATATCGGCTTAGAACATTTGCGCACACATTTTGACCGCCTGCTCGATTCCATCGGCGGCATGGTCAACGCCATGCCTGATCATACCGATTACATCGCGCATTACGTGCCAGCTGGCCCTGTGCCAGGTCTGGCGGTCTAAGGATAATCAGATGTGCGCCAAACCTATCAGCAAGATTGTTATCGTTGGTGGTGGCACGGCCGGATGGATGACTGCCGCCCCGCTGATTCAGCACCTGGAAAAACATGCACAGATAGTGCTGATCGAATCGGCAGAGATCGGCACCATAGGTGTCGGCGAGGCGACCCTGCCTACTATCCGCGCGTATAACCACTGGCTCGGCATCAATAGCGAAGATTTCATCAAGAAGACCCAGGCCACCTTCAAGCTCGGCATTGAGTTTAAGGATTGGGGTCATATCGGCAATCGTTTCTTTCATGGCTTTGGCGATTTTGGCCCGAAGATCGAGAATATCTCGCCGCATATGCACTGGCTGCGCATGCAGCAAGCAGACAGCAACATGCCTTCTTATGAACACTGGTCGGTGCCTACAGTCATGGCGCGCAACATGCGTTTTGTGCCGCCAGCAGGCGGCCCGCCTTCGGCCAATAATTCGTATACTTTTGGTTACCAGTTCGACGCCGGCCTGTATGCCGCGTATCTGCGTGATTACGCCATGCAACGCGGTGTCACACGCATCGAGGCCACCGTCGCCGAGGTTGAGCTGCGTCCGGAAGATGGTTTCATCGCCGCCGTTAAACTCAGCGATGGCCGGCGCATCGATGGTGATCTGTTCATCGATTGTTCCGGGTTTCGCGGTCTGCTGATTGAAGGCGCGATGAAGGCCGGTTACGAAGATTGGAGCGCCCAATTGCCGTGCAATAGCGCGCTGGCAGTGCCTTGCGCGAAAGTGCCAAAGCTCACACCGTTCACCACCTCGACCGCAAAAAGTGCCGGTTGGCTGTGGCGCATTCCGCTGCAGCATCGCACCGGCAACGGCCATGTTTACTGCAATAGCTTCACTACCGATGACGAGGCTGCGCGAGTGTTGCTAGCAGGGCTGGATGGTCGGGCGCTAGATGAGCCACGTCAGTTGCGTTTCACTACTGGCCGCCGGCGCAAGTCATGGATTAAGAACTGCGTTGCCATCGGTTTGTCCTCTGGTTTTGTCGAGCCGTTAGAATCAACCAGTATCGGCCTGATCGAAATCATGGTCTTGTTTCTTGTCGAGAATTTTCCTGATTGCGATTTCCGTCCCGAGCTGGCGAATGAATTCAACCGCCGGATCTCGATCCGCTACGAGTCAATTCGCGACTTCATCATCATGCACTATAAGTTGAATAACCGTAGCGATTCCGAGTTCTGGCGCTACTGCGCCAACATGGCTATTCCCGATACATTGCGTCATCAGATTGAACTCTTTCGCGAAACCGGACGCGTCGCCATCTATGACAGGGAAAGCTTTAGTGAGGAATCGCACGTCGCCATGTTGTTGGGGCTAGGTGTGCGACCCAAGACTTATGATCCATTCATCGACAAGCTAAGCCTGAATCAATTACACGGCCATTTTTCGCAAATTGGCGAGATGATCGCGGGGGCGGTAAAAGCCATGCCAGACCATACCGATTACATTGCCCGCTACGCGGCTAGTGCTCCGGTGCCTGGCCTGGCGGTTTAAGTAAAATAATGTATGCATCTCCTATGATTGAAATACCATGAAAAAACACAATGTCGTATTTTTTAACGCCTTATTTATTCTTGCACTCAGTTGCGTATTGAGCGAGCATGCCATTGCCGATACCGCCGCAAGAATCGAATTGCCTACGCATGTAGGCGGTCGGGTGCAGTTGGAAAAAAACGCTGAAGGAATTAACTCTTATACCTATTCATGGCCAGGTATTTATTTTGAAGCAGAATTTAAAGGACCAACACTAGATGTTGAGCTCAATGATGATCAAAATATTTTAAATCTTATCGTCGACAATAATCCGGCGATAGTATTGAGTAAGCCGGGCAAGACTACCTATACCTTAAATAAGCTGGGCGAAGGCGTGCATCATGTACGACTTGAAAAACGCACAGAAACGCAGTGGGGCGTAGGAAAATTTAATGGATTTTTTATTCCTCAGACGCAAACGCCAATACCCGTAAGCCCAGCGCAACGACGCATAGAATTTATCGGTGATTCTTTTACCGTAGGCTATGGCAATACTTCAAATAGTCGTGAGTGTAGTAACGAGGTGCAGTTTACAACCACCAACACGCAGCTCGCGTTTGGCCCACTCACAGCAAAATATTTTGGTGCAGATTATCACATCAATGCTTCGTCCGGTTTTGGCGTCGTACGAAATTATAACGGCAGCAATCCGGGAAAAAGCTTCCTCACGCTTTACCCTTACACCCTCAATAATGGCGGAGAAATTTACCACAGCAACTGGTCGCCACAAATCATCGTCATAGGTTTAGGCACCAATGATTTCTCGACGCCGCTCAATGCCAATGAACAATGGAAAACCCGCCAGCAGTTGCAAGATGACTTTGTTGCACACTACGTAGGTTTTGTCTCGTCGCTGCGCAAACAGCATGCCCATGCGAATTTTATTCTGATGGCATCTGATTACAACGATGCCGAAATTGCCCGCTTGATAGAACGCGTGGCGACTTCTTTGCAAACCAATGTCGATAAAAAAATCGATGTCATTATCTTTAAAAATCTGGAATATTCGGGATGTCACTGGCATCCGTCGGTTACAGACGACCAAAAGCTTTCTGCCTTGTTGATCGACCATATTAGTAGTAAACCCTCGCTTTGGAATAGTAAATAACCCGACCTTAAAATAGGTTAATAAAAGGAGTCATCATGCGTAAATTAAGTATTTTTTTTGCTGCGGCTTGCGCGCTGCTATTGTCAATTTCTACGGCTCAAGCGCAGGCTCAAGCCCCGATGGTCGTATATGACGATGGCTTGCAAGCTGGTTGGGATAACTGGAGCTGGGCTAAAGTCGAGTTCGCTGTGCCCATCGGTGGTGCTAAACCCATCAAGGTTGAGGGCGATGCCTGGTCCGCGCTGGCTTTGCACCATGCGCCATTTTCAACTAAGGGCTACAGCAATCTGGTCTTTTATATGAATGGTGGCGTCGATGGAGGACAGTCTGTCGCCATCAAGCTGATGGTGGCAGGAAAAGCACTGGAAAAAAGCTACATCGTCCAGCCTGGTGCGAAGAAATGGGCCGTCGCCAAAATAGCTTTGCAAGAGCTAGACGGGGTAGATAAGTTGATAGAAGGCATTTATTTTCAGGCGCAAGCTGCGCCGAATAAACCTTACTATGTCACCAGAATTCAGTTCGAGTAGTTTATACCTTGGCATGTAACAATTTCTAATAAGGTATAAACATAATGAACATAATGAATATGCATAGTCGAATCGCACTTGGTTTTATCTTGAGTGGTTTGCTATCTGTAGCAAGCGTGTATGCAGCCGATGCAGCGACAGCGTTTACATGGCCCAATGGTCAAAAGGCTGCGGTCAGCTTGTCTTACGACGACGCTTTAAATTCGCAGCTAGATCATGCCATTCCGACGCTGAATAAATATGGCTTGAAAGGTACTTTCTATTTGCAGCTGTCCAGCCCTGTGATTGATCAGCGCTTAGCAGAATGGCGTGCCGCTGCAGCAACCGGCCATGAGTTGGGTAATCACACTTTATTTCATCAATGTTCAAAATCGCAACCGGGTCGCGATTGGGTAGAGGCGCATCGTGATCTTGATCAATTGACGGTCGCGCAAATGAAAGACCAGGTGCGCATGGCAAACACGATGCTGTATGCCATCGATGGCAAACGTGAGCGTACTTTCACGGCGCCTTGCATCGATAAAAATGCAGGCGGTCAAAATTATATTGATGCGGTGAAATCTGAATTCGTGGCGATTAAGTTAGAGAGCGGTGGTGTCACACCGGATATGAATAAATTGGATCCTTACGCGGTAGGCGTTGCTTTTCCAACGGGCGTTACCGGTCAACAATTAATTGATATCGTCAAACAAGCAGCCGCAAAAGGGACGATGGCAAACTTCACTTTTCATGGTGTAGGTGGCGATCATTTGATGGTGTCAGCTGAGGCTCACGAAGAGTTGCTGAAATATCTTTCAGCGAATAAAAATATCTATTGGGTAGATACTTTCGTCAATGAAATGAAATACGTCAAAGCGCATCAACAGAAATAATGATTGAAAATCAGGTGCTAGTATTGCGATCGCCATGCTTGCTCACAAGATGGGCAGCGAAGCTAATACATGCTGCATACGCAATAAAAAAAGGGATTCCTATGAGCGCAAATCCATAGGTGGCAAGCATGACTGGAGTCCATAATTTACATCTTTAGGGACGAATGTGTTTATGATGTTCAACGTCGAATTGAGAGGCGCGTATCTGCGTCCGTCTCATATGGAAAATTAAACTGGTACACGAGCAATATCAGCGTGCAGCTTTAATCCCAACGCACGAATCACTTTCAAGATCGTAGAAAATTCCGGATTTCCCTCGGGCGATAGCGCCTTGTACAAACTTTCACGACCGAGTCCGGTTTCGCGTGCGATTTGTGTCATCCCTTTAGCTCGCGCAATATCACCCAACGCTGCCGTTATCAACGCAGGATCGCCGTCATCAAGTGCTGCCTCCAAATAAGCAGCCATATCTTCATCTGTTTCAAGATGTTCCGCCGCATCCCATGGGCTGGTTTTGGTCTTTTTCATCATAGGCTCCTAAATATTATGCGCCAACTCAAGCGCGACTTTGATATCCCGATCTTGCGTACCCTTATCGCCACCGG
>JANYFV010000595.1 GCA_025359635.1 Undibacterium sp.
AAAATTTATTTCTGAAATGCCTTCTCTAAAAAATCTAATCGATCCTGCCCCCAATAACTTTCACCCTTGTAGACAAACCAAGGCACACCAAAGCCGTTAGCAGCAATCATTTCATTGGTAAATCTGTCGTACTCCGCTTGCACGCTGGCTGTTTCTGCCGATTTAAGCAAAGACTTACCGTCCAACTCACAATCAAATGCAAGCCCCGCCAGGGTATCGGCATCGGCAATATTTTTTTGCTCTGCCCAGATCGCGCGCGTGATCGCGCCAGTAAGATTTAACGCTGCCTCGCTGCCATGTGCCAACTGGGCGGCGATAATCATCAAAGCTGCCGGATCACCACTCACAGGAAAAAAAGTCGGCTGCATATGCATAGGCAATTTCAATGCATCGCTCCAGCGTTGCATCTCAACGAGTCGGTATGCCTGGCGTTGCGGTGCACGTTTGGCCAAAGGCAGGCCGCCAGAAACCGCGAATACTTTTCCTACATCACAGGGCTTTGCATCAATCTTAATGCCGTATTTTTTTGCCAGATCGACAAAACGCTGATGCCCGAGATAACACCAGGGCGACTGCGGTGCGAAATAATATTCACAGACCTTGTTCATCGATAGTTCCTTAAACTTCAGATCAGAACGGTTTTACTACCACTAGGATCACCGCTATCAACATCAATATCACCGGCACTTCATTGAACCAGCGAAACCAGACATGGCTGCGCTTGTTAAGGTTCTGTTCAAATTTTTTCAGTATGCTGCCGCAGGCGTGGTGATAACCAATCAGCAAAACCACGATCGCCAATTTTGCATGCATCCAGCCGTTACCAGGGCCACGACCTATGCCATATCCCACCCACAACAAAATACCCAAAGCAAGCGCAGGCACAGCTAATATGCTCATAAACCGATATAACTTACGCGCCATCAACAAGAGCCGCTCGGTAACCATAGCTTCTTTTTCCATCGCCAGATTCACAAAAATTCTGGGCAAATAAAACAAGCCGGCAAACCAAGAGGCTATAAAAACTATGTGTAGCGCTTTAATCCAGAGCATATTAATCCTTAATAATTTTTGACTAGCTTATTGACTAACCTATTGACTAACCTATTGACGAATTTCGCCGTGCCCAAAGACTACGTATTTCAGTGAAGTTAATCCTTCCAAACCAACCGGCCCACGCGCATGTAACTTATCATTGGAAATACCAATTTCCGCACCAAGCCCATATTCGAATCCATCAGCGAAACGCGTTGAAGCGTTGACCATCACAGAAGCAGAATCAACTTCACGCAAGAACCGCATGGCACGGCTATAGTCCTCGGTAATAATCGCTTCAGTATGTTTGGATGAATAATCATTGATATGGCTTATGGCTTCGTCCATGTCGGCGACTACTTTAATCGCCAGTATCGGTGCCAGGTATTCTGTGCTCCAATCTTCTTCGGTAGCGTTTTTCAAATGTGGATAATTGGACAGGATTTGTGATGCTGCCAAATCACAGCGCAATTCCACTTCTTTCGTGGCATACAGTTCTGCAAGTTTCGGTAAAACTTGATCAGCGATAGCGCGTGCCACCAGCAAAGTTTCCATGGTATTGCAGGTACCGTAGCGATGGCATTTGGCATTGAAGGCAACATCCAGCGCTTTTTTCAAGTCGGCTTTATCATCGATATACACGTGACAAATACCATCGAGATGCTTGATCATCGGCACCTTGGATTCACGCATCAAACGTTCAATCAAACCTTTGCCACCGCGCGGTACGATCACATCGACATACTGCGGCATAGTGATTAATTCACCGACCGCGGCTCTGTCAGTAGTTTCAACTATTTGCACGGCATCAGCCGGCAAACCTGCACCCGCCAAGCCTTCTTTGACCAGTTTTGCCAGTGCCTGATTGCAATGGATTGCTTCCGAGCCGCCGCGCAAAATAGTCGCATTGCCGCTCTTAATACATAAGCCTGCTGCATCTACAGTGACATTCGGACGTGCCTCGTAAATGATACCGATCACACCCAAGGGTACGCGCATCTGCCCCACTTGGATGCCGCTAGGGCGGTACTTCATAGTCGAGATTTCACCGATAGGATCGGCCAGACTGACGATTTGCTCGAGGCCTTCGGCCATGCTGGCGATTGCCTTGTCGGATAAAGTTAATCGATCCAGCATCGCTGCTTCCATGCCGCTAGCTTTGGCGGCTGCCAGATCGAGTTCATTTGCTGCACGCAAGGCATTTGCCTCACACCGTATAGCAGCTGCAATCAAGCTCAAGGCAAGGTTTTTTGCTGCGCTATCAGCTTTGGCCATGGCACGCGATGCGTTGCGGGCGCGTATGCCGAGATCGTTCATGTAGTGCTTGATATCCATTTTCTCTTTCTTAGAATTTACACAAAACCGCTCCAGCGTCATTGCACTCGCCCATTCGTACGTTGGTGCTAAAGCACTGGCATCAAAGGTGCGCCTAGCTGGGACAATTTTGCGTAAGTCCTATTTCTTATCGAATTCTATTGTTTAGAGCTTAGGCTCGAGCCACGCGCAAGCCCAATTGCAGAAGTGCATCCCATGCATCACCGGCAAACGCCTTGGCGCGCAATCCCTTGACCATTTTATCGACTTGTGCCGCCTCTTGCAGAGCGGCCTGCAATGTAGGCAAAGTCACACGCTGCAAGGCGGGAGCCATCAACTTTTCTCTTGGGCCCCAGATGCGATATTCCTTGAGTAATACGCCCAAGGGTCGGCCTTGCGCCATACCTGATTTCAGTTTAAGTAAAGTGCGCAACTCTTCCGCCACCGCCCATAGCACCAGCGGCAAGGCTTCGCCCTCACCTTTGAGACCATCCAGCATACGCACCAATCTGGCGACGTCGCCAGCTAGCATGGCTTCATTGAGTTTAAAAACATCGTAACGTGCCACATTCAGTACGGCATCGTGGATGACTTCAAAACTGAGTTTACCCAGCGGATGCAACAAGCCCAATTTCTGGATTTCCTGATGCGCGGCGAGTAAATTACCTTCTACTCTATCGGCAATAAAATCTAAGCTCTGCCTATCGGCACTTTGCCCCTGCGCTGATAGCCGCTGCGATATCCAGTTAGGTAACGCGGCACGTTCAACCAAGGGGATGTCGATATACACAGCCGCTTGCTGCAGGCTACCGACCCAGGCCGCTTTCTGTGTCGCCCAATCGAGTTTTGGTAGTGTAATCAAAGTCAGATTATCGGGCGACAAGTTAGCGACATATTCTTGCAGCGCTGCTCCGCCATCTTTGCCTGGTTTGCCGGTCGGAATCCGCAGATCGATCAATTTTTTGTCACCAAACAACGACTGCGATTGGTTCGCCGCCAGCAACGCACCCCACTTGAAACTACGTTCTACCGTGAGTATTTCCCGCTCTAGAAAGCCTTGCGCTTTGGCTGCGCGACGAATCTTATCTGCGACTTCCAGCGCTAGCAAGAATTCATCGCTGGTGATGACATACAAAGGCGCCAGCGTTTTTGCCAAGTGTCCGTCGATCGCATCAAAACGCAGCTGCATAAAATTAGTCCATTTTCACTACAGCGAGACGGCGCATAATCTGTTGTACCAGATCGCTTTGCATGTCACGATACAGCAACACCTCTTCTGCCTCTTTCGCCAGCACTTGCGTTTCATTAAAACTGATATTACGCTTCAAACTGATCGTGGTCGGCTCCAGTACTTCTTTACCGGTTTTATCTTTGACGCGAAAACGCAAGTTATAAGTTAAATTATATTCACGCACACGGCCTTGGCTATTCAATGAAAGGATTGTCTTTTCGCGAGTTTCGCCCAGCACCTCGAGCACGACTTCTGCAGCACTTCCATCCGATGAAATAAGAGTCTTTCCATTGGCGCGAATATTTCTTTTGAGTTCCCCACCCAATGGCGAGTTATCTGGAAAGCCCACATAAATACTGGCAAATGGAAAGTTGACCGGGCCGCGCAATGCGAAGCCACAGCCACTCAGACTAAGCAAACTTATTGCTATGCAAAGACTCAGCAACTGGTTTAGAAAAGTTCGCGATTGTTTAAAAAAACTTAGCATATTCAGGCACCGATCAGGCGACGATGTTAACCAGCTTACCAGGCACGATAATGACTTTTTTCGGCGTGCCTTCAAAAAATCTCTGCGCACTTTCATTTGCCAATGCCATAGCTTCAATGGTCGCCTTATCCGCATCTTTGGCCACCGTAATGCTACCGCGGAGTTTACCGTTGACCTGTATCATCATCTCTACCTCAGTACGCACCAAGGCCGCCTCATCAACTTGCGGCCAAGCTGTATTGAGGATATCGGTAAAGGCCGCGGCATAAGCCAGTTCTTCCCACAAGACATGCGTCAAATGCGGACAAGCCGGATACAAAACACGCAACAAGACGCCAAAGGCTTCACGCAAGACTGCCGCGTGGCCAGCACCTTCGAGTTTGAAGGCTTCCAGTGTGTTCAGCAATTTCATCGCGCCGGAAACCACAGTGTTGTACTGCATACGCTCATAGTCATAGCTGACTTGACGCAAGATCGTATGGACTTCGCAACGCAGGGTTTTGTTATCGGCGCTCAAGTCACCAGTGACCGCGCCCGCCGTGCGCAGCGTATCGGCATGTTTAAATCCGAAATTCCAGACCCGGCGCAAGAAGCGATGCGCACCCTCCACACCGGAATCATTCCACTCTAAAGTCTGCTCAGGTGGCGAGGCAAACATCACGAACAAGCGTGCGGTATCGGCACCATATTGGTTAATCAGCTCTTGCGGATCGACACCATTACTCTTCGATTTTGACATGGTCGTCATCTCGTATTCGAGTTTAGAACCATCCGCTTTCAAGGTGGCGCCAGTGATCTGGCCTTGCTCGTTGGTGATGACGTTGACTTCTTCTTCCCAGAAATAATTCTTGCCCGCACCTTCTGGTTTTTGGAAGAACGCACCCTTCAAGACCATACCTTGTGTCAGCAATTTGGCGAAAGGTTCATGCGCATCGATCAGTTTCAAATCGCGCATGACCTTGGTCCAGAAACGCGCATACAGCAAATGCAAAATCGCGTGCTCGATACCACCGATGTATTGATCCATCGGCATCCAGTATTTGCTACCTTCTGCAACCATGGCCTGATCGTTACTGGCATCGCAATAGCGCATGAAATACCAGGAACTATCAACAAAGGTATCCATGGTGTCGGTTTCGCGCTTGGCTGGCTTGCCGCAACTTGGGCAAGTCACATGCAAGAAATCCAGGCGTTTATTCAGCGGATTGCCAGAACCGTCCGGGATACAATCTTCCGGCAAGACGACAGGCAAATCTTTTTCCGGCACTGGCACCGCACCACAAGCATCGCAATGAATGATAGGGATAGGTGTGCCCCAATAGCGCTGGCGGCTAATGCCCCAATCACGCAGACGCCAGGTGGTTTTTTTCTCGCCCAGTTCTTTGGCTGCCATCAATTCTGCGACTTTGCCAACTGCCTGCTTGCAGCTCAAGCCATCAAGCTCGCCGCTGTTAATCGTCAGGCCACGTTGCTTGTCGCCATACCATTCTGTCCATGCTTCGGTAGAGTAGGTTTCACCTTCCAGCGCAACCACTTGCTTGATAGGCAGATAGTATTTTTTCGCAAACAAGAAATCGCGTTCATCATGCGCAGGCACGCCC
>JANYFV010000013.1 GCA_025359635.1 Undibacterium sp.
TCATCAACGCCCTTATATCAAATTGGGAGAGAAGAATTGAAAAAGAAATCAAGCGAAATTAAAGTCGCGTCCAGCAAAGATATTTTCGTAAAAAATGCGATTCAAGTTGCCGTAGTTTTGTTATCGACTGGCAGTATCGCGTATGCACAAGATGCAGCACCAGCGGTTACTTCGACAGGTGAGATTCAGGTAGTGACAGTGACATCAACCGGTACACGCGGTAAGCAACGTACAGCAACTGATACGCCAGTGCCTATCGATATTATGTCAGCCTCCGAATTGACCAAAACTGCACAAGTGTCGCTGGATAAGGCCTTACAATATCGCGTGCCGTCTTTCAGTACAGTTCAGACTCCGGTAAATGATGCGACTTCTTTGTTGGATCCTTACGAAATCCGCAATATGGGCCCTAGCCGCGCCTTAATTTTGATCAACGGCAAACGTAAAAATGCCAGCTCCCTGGTCTACACACAAACCTCACCAGGTCGTGGCGAGAGCGGTGCAGATATTTCCGCCATTCCACAAGATGCGATTAAGCGCATTGAAATCTTGCGCGATGGCGCCTCAGCACAATACGGTTCAGATGCGATTGCCGGTGTCGTGAATATCATTCTAAAGGATGATGCTGAGGGTACTTCCATCACAGGAAGAACTGGTCGCACAGCCAAAGGCGATGGTAAATCAAACTCGATCAGTCTCAACCATGGTCTCGCCTTAGGCGATCGTGGCTTCGTCAATTTTACGATTGATTTATCACATAATGAATTAGCCAATCGCCCTGGTATTCTCAGTGCAGCAGACGAAGCAGGTTATTGGGGCGCTGATTTAGCGCAGGTTACGGCCTTTTTAGCGAAAAAACCTGACGGCGGCAATATCAACGGATCTCCTGATACCAAGGCGTCGAAATTCCTGGTCAATTCCCGTTATGAAGTGGCCGATGGCGTTAACGTCTATGCCAATGCTGCATACGTAGATAAAAAAGTAGATAGTTTCGCCAACTATCGCGTTCCGTATTGGAAAACTGAAGCAGATACTCATGGCTTGTTCAACCATGATGGAATTTATGACGGTTACGTTCCAGGTTTTTTGGGTAGCCTGAAAGATTACAATGCCACGATTGGTACAAAATTTGAGGTCGCCGGCTGGGCCTCAGATATTAGCTTGACCCTTGGTGGAAATCAGCAACGCTACACAGTAACCAATTCAATCAACTTCGCTATGGCGGATGAGTATGCGGCTGCTGTCGCTGCACACACAACACCATTGCCACCGCAATCACCGCACCGTTTCGATGCTGGTGGAACTGATTTTAGTCACACCGTTTGGAATGCCGATTTCTCCAAAGAGCTGAGTCAAGGTATCAATGCCTATTTTGGTAGTGAGATACGTTCTGAGAAATACACAATTGTTGCTGGCGATGCTGCCTCGTCTTACGGTGCCGGCGCAAACTCTTATGCCGGTAACTCACCAAAGGATGCAGGTACTTTTACACGTTCTAACTTCGGTATTTATGGCGGTGCAAGTTTTGACGTGACGAAAAAGCTGGTTGTTGATGTGACTGGCCGTGAAGAAAAGTACAGTGATTTCGGCAATGCGTTTGTTGGAAAAATCGCCAGCAAATACAGCCTCGAAGATAATTTGACTCTGCGTGCCTCTGCATCCACAGGTTTTAGAGCGCCTTCACTACACCAAATTTACACACAAAAGAAGGAATACTCTTTCTCAGGCAATACAATTCAAGTCGCTGGCTTAGCTAGTAACATATCCGCTGAAGTTGATGCTTTGGGAATTCCTCGCCTGAAAGCGGAAAAGTCGACCAACTTTACCTTGGGCCTCGGCTTTAAGATGGATCGTGATACCAGCATGACTCTTGATTACTACAATATTGCACTCAAAGACCGCATCATTTTGAGTGAATCAATTGGTCCAGGTAGCACCGCTGAATCAAAGGTTTTAAATGATATCCTGTTAGCAAAGGGCATTGTCAGCTTGAAGTTCTTCTCGAACGCCATTGATAGCAAGACGTCAGGTTTAGACTATGTGTTCAACCATAAAAATATGGATGTCGCAGGCGGGAAATTAGCTTTTAATGTCGCTGGAAACTACGTACTGCAAAATGAACGTACTGGTGTCGTGCATAACGTAGCTTCTATCGCAGCTGCGGGTCAATCGGTGTTCGGCCCTACTCAAGATGCGCTGATGTTTACGTCTCGTCCGAAATTCAAGACGATTATTGGTATGGATCTGGACTACCAAGATATCAATTTTTCTGTGAATAACACAGTATTTGGCCCGACGAAATTCAGAAATGCTGATATCGATCAAAACCTGTCTGTCGTATTTAAAACCAAGACACTCACCGACTTCGGGATTAATTATCAACTCACGAAGAACATGACTCTGGCGTTTAATATCAACAATATGTTTGATGTCACTCCATCATGGCATTTCGAGGCTGTAGCGGATGTCGCCAAAGGGCAGGCAATTTTGAATGACCCAGCGAAAACGCACGAGCAATGGCAAGCCGCTACCTTTGATGGTCGTTACCCTATGGTGACGTACGACGGTTCGCATTTCAGCCAGTTAGGCCGTACTTACAATCTGTCATTGAACTATCGCTTCTAATTGCATGTTTTAAAATGCTGTTGAAGTAAAAAGACCGCTCGGTGAGCGGTCTTTTTTATGCTTCTACGGTTCTAGTCATCCTATTTCTGATTAAACCGAGCTTCGGAGCCTACCTTGTTTGTCGTTCCCGCGCAGGCGGGAATCCAGTAGCCCTTCTCGTGCGGAGCTCGCTTATTTTGATGCTATGCGTAATTACCATGATGGATTTCCGCCTTCGCGGGAATGACGTCGACGGATATGCTGAACCCCGTATTTATTTAAAAGAATTTCAAAAAATCATCCCATCAACTCAATTCTGATCACCAAATTCATCACCCAGTTCCTTGCCTCGATGCGCGGCCGCTTTTATCGCCTTGACGATCGCGGACTGAATACCACTTTCCTCCATGCTACATAAAGCCGCGTACGTCGTACCGCCTTTGGACGTGACCCGTTCACGCAATAATGAGACCGGTTCAGTTGAACGCAGTGCCAGTTGCGCTGCCCCATTGAAGGTGGCGATAGCAAGTTGCGTACCTTGCTCCGGATTCAAGCCTAGTTCAATTGCCGCTCGTTGCATGGCTTCGATAAAATAAAATACATAGGCAGGGCCGCTACCGGATACCGCGGTGACCGCATCGATCAGACTTTCATCTTCCAGCCAAACTGTGCTGCCCACTGCCTGCATGATATCTTGCGCCGCTTGCCTTTGGCTTTGATCTACTCCGTGCATAGCTACCAAACCAGTGATACCAAGACCGATCAAAGCTGGGGTATTCGGCATGGTTCTGACGATTTTATCGTAACCATCTAGCCAGCGCGAAATATCGGCTGCACGGATGCCAGCAGCAATCGAGAGTAGTAATTGACCGGACAGAAATGGTGCCAACGCCGCAATCACATCGCGCATTTGCTGCGGCTTGACCGAGAGAATAATCACATCCATCTGCGTCAACGTAGAGTCAATACTCAGAGCGGTACTGACGCCAAATTGGCGTTCCATTCTAGTCAGTGCATCTTGATTCGAGTCGATCACGTGGATGTTGGCAGGAATCGTGAGTTTTTCAATCAAGCCACCGATCAGAGCGCTGGCCATATTGCCTCCACCGATAAATCCTATTTTTAGTTTAGTCATAGTTCCTTTTTCCAAAAATCGCACTACCAATGCGCACAATTGTACTTCCCTCGCTGATTGCTGCCGTCATGTCAGCACTCATTCCCATCGATAAAGTATCGAGAGTGATCCCTTGCTCTTCTATTTGTTGCTGAATTTGTTGCTGTAATTCGCGCAATTGCCTGAAGGCGTTTCTTTGTTCGACCGGATCATCGCTTACAGCTGGCACCGCCATCAAACCACGCAATCGCAGCCCCTTGAAATTGACAATGCGCTTTGCCAACGCTACCGTTTCGTCTGGCGAAACTCCGCTCTTGCTTGCTTCGCGACTGATGTTCACCTGAAGGCAAATATTGAGCGGAGGCAATGCCGCTGGGCGTTGCTCCGATAAGCGTTGGGCGATTTTTTCTCTATCGACAGAATGCACCCAGCTAAAATTTTCCGCAATCTGACGTGTCTTATTACTTTGTATGGGACCGATAAAGTGCCATTCCAAAATATTTTCTGGCAACAATGTCCTCACCGCCAGCATTTTATCTAGGGCTTCCTGAAGATAGTTTTCACCAAAACTACGCTGACCGACCTGTGCCGCCTCAACCACCGCCGCCGCCGGAAAAGTCTTGGAAACCGCCAGCAGGCAAATTTGTTGCGGATCTCGCCCGGCTTTTTGCGCTGCGGCGGCTAAATCAGCACGCACGACTTGCAAGTTATTCGATATTAAGGACATAATCAACAATCTCAGCGCCTATACTATTACTTCATCGGAATTATAAATGGACATTTCAGAATTATTGGCATTTTCGGTCAAGAATAACGCCTCAGATCTTCACTTATCCTCAGGTTTGCCTCCCATGATACGTGTACATGGCGATGTCCGGCGTATCAACTTACCGGCATTGGAGCATAAAGATGTCCATGGACTGATTTATGACATCATGAATGACTCACAGCGCAAGACCTATGAAGAAAATCTGGAATGCGATTTCTCGTTCTCTATTCCTGGCCTGGCACGTTTCCGCGTCAACGCATTTAATCAGGAACGCGGTGCAGCGGCGGTTATGCGGACGATTCCTTCAAAGATTCTGTCATTAGAACAATTGAACGCGCCGAAAAGCTTCGCCGAGTTTGCACTGAAGGTACGCGGCCTGGTGCTGGTCACAGGACCAACCGGCTCAGGCAAATCGACCACGTTGGCGGCGATGGTGAATCATGTCAATGAGCATGAATATGGTCATATCCTGACGGTGGAAGACCCGATTGAATTCGTCCACGAATCCAAAAAATGCTTGATCAATCAACGTGAAGTCGGGCCACATACGCACTCTTTCAATAACGCTTTGCGCTCGGCGCTACGTGAAGATCCTGACGTCATTCTAGTCGGTGAGTTGCGCGATCTGGAAACCATCCGCTTGGCACTCTCTGCTGCAGAAACTGGTCACTTGGTATTTGGTACCTTACATACCTCCTCGGCTGCAAAAACCATTGATCGTATTGTCGATGTCTTCCCCGCAGAAGAAAAAGAAATGGTGCGATCGATGTTATCGGAATCATTGCAAGCCGTTATCTCGCAAACTCTGCTCAAAACCAAAGACGGTTCCGGGCGCGTTGCCGCTCATGAAATTATGGTAGGAACACCAGCTATCCGTAACTTGATACGTGAATCAAAGATTGCACAGATGTATTCTGCGATCCAGACCGGAAGTAACGTCGGTATGCAAACTCTTGATCAAAATCTGGCTGACTTGGTTCGCCGCAATGTTATTTCTGCCGGTACTGCGCGCGCTTCAGCAAAAATACCAGAAAACTTTCCTGGCTAACTAAACCAAGCCTGTTAGAAAAAATAGCACCCACTAGGAAATCAAAATGGAACGCGATCAAGCCACCAAATTCATGAATGACTTGCTACGGCTGATGCTGAGCAAAAATGGTTCTGACTTATTTATCACATCAGATTTTCCCCCTGCATTTAAGATAGACGGCAAGGTAACGCCAGTATCAAATCAACCGCTGTCAGCAGCGCATACCATCGATCTGGCACGCGCCATCATGAGCGATAAGCAGTCGGCAGAATTTGAGGCGACCAAAGAATGTAATTTTGCGATCAACCCTGGTGGCATGGGGCGCTTCCGGGTTTCTGCGTTTATGCAACAAGGTAAAGTTGGTATGGTTATGCGTACCATTACCACGGCGATTCCAAAATTTGAAGAACTAGGCTTGCCGGAACAATTAAAAGACGTCGCCATGACTAAGCGCGGTCTTGTCATTATGGTCGGCGCGACAGGTTCGGGGAAATCGACCTCGCTCGCGGCGATGATAGGCTATCGCAACGCCAACAGCTACGGTCACATTATTACCATTGAAGACCCGATTGAATACGTACACCCGCATGGCAATTGCATTATCACCCAACGTGAAGTAGGACTTGATACGGCAGATTGGGGTGTCGCACTGAAGAACACGCTGCGCCAAGCGCCGGACGTGATCCAGATTGGCGAAATCCGTGAACGTGAGACCATGGATTTTGCCATTGCCTTTGCAGAAACCGGCCATCTTTGCCTGGCAACCTTGCATGCCAATAGCGCCAACCAGGCGCTTGACCGTATGATTAACTTCTTCCCGGAAGAACGCCGCCCGCAACTGTTGATGGATTTATCCCTGAATTTGAAAGGCATTATTTCACAACGCCTACTCCCTGTTAAAGGAAAAAAAGGCCGCGTCGCAGCGATAGAAATCCTCTTGAATTCACCTTTGATCTCCGATTTAATTTTTAAGGGCGATGTGCATGAAATCAAAGAGATCATGAAAAAATCTCGTGAACTGGGCATGCAAACTTTTGACCAGGCGCTATTTGATCTGCACGAAGCCGATATGATTACTTACGAAGACGCCTTACGAAATGCCGACTCAGTCAACGAGCTACGCCTTGCGATTAAATTGCGCGGCAAAGAGGCGAAAGGACGCGATCTCAATGCCGGCACTGGTCATATGGGCTTGGTGTAATTTGCAGAAAAACTAAGTCTATGTTCTAATTTGCGCCCCTGTTGTAAACCAGTTGCGACAGGCTAGACGATTCGAGGCTTAAAATTCATTCCACTCTGTTATCCATCCTATTCGCCACCGCAATTGCTGGCGTTTTAAGCATTACCTCTGCGGCAATTTTTTCTTTTTCCTTGCTTTCAAAAATGGTCGAGCGCATGGTCAGCCTGTCGGTTGGTATTATGCTGTCAACCGCACTGTTAAACGCTTTGCCTGAAGCGTTTGAATCAAGCGCCGACCCACGATCCTTGTTTGCTTGTTTGCTTGGCGGCTTGCTGAGTTTTTTTTTGTTGGAAAAATTCGCGATCTTGCGCCACTCACATCACCATGAAGGCGATGGCCACCACCACGAGCATGGGCATGATGCGCATGAAGCCGGCAAAGCCGGATGGATGATTTTAGTCGGGGATGGCTTGCACAATTTCACCGATGGCGTGTTAATCGCAGCGGCATTTCTGGCCAACCCAAAACTGGGACTAGTCACCGGCATCGCCATCATCGCCCATGAAATTCCACAAGAAATCGGTGATTTTATCGTTTTGCTCAATGCCGGTTTTACCCGCACACGCGCCTATGTCTACAACCTGATTTGCAGCCTGATGGCAATGGTTGGCGGTGTTTTGGGTTACTTCATGCTGGAAGACGCGAAAAACCTTTTGCCTTTCGTGCTGGTATTCGCCTCTTCCGGATTCATCTACATTGCCTTGAGCGATTTAATGCCGCAAATGCAGCGCCGTGCGAGCCTGCGCGAAACCATTCCGCAAATTATTTTGGTCGCCATCGGTGTCAGCCTGGTGGTATTTATCATGCAGCATCGTTAGGCGTCTGCACCAGTTGCGATTGGTCGAGTCGGGTTAGCGCACCACTCGCTCCATGAACCCGGATATAAAGCCGCACCGCTCAAGCCAGCCACCTCCAGCGCCAATAAATTATGGCAAGCGGTGACACCAGAACCACATTGCATAATTGCCTTGCTGGCATCAGAGAAAATCGTCGACCATTCCTGATGCAATTGCTCTGCCGGTTTAAACCTGGAGTCTGTCTGTAAATTATCTTTGAAAAAGCGATTTTTTGCGCCAGGAATATGCCCGCCAACTGGGTCCATTGTTTCGTTCTCGCCGCGATAGCGATCTGCTGCGCGCGCATCCACCACGGTAAAAACCTTGCTCAGTACATTGCCAAGAATATCGTCAACTGTCAACTGCTTGACTAAACTCTGTCTAATTTCTATCGTCCCGTGAGTTACCGTTGGGGGCTTGGTTTCAAGAGTGAAACCAAGTTCTGTCCATGCAGGTACGCCACCATCGAGTACCGCTACTGCACTATGACCTATCCAGCGCAACATCCACCACAGCCTTGCGGCAAACATACCGCCATGGGCATCATAGGCAATGACCTGGGAAGTGTGATTGATGCCAAGTTCACGCAAATGCCGGATAAAATCCTCTTTGGATGGCAGGGGATGGCGCCCAGAAAAAGTGCCGTCTGCTGCATGCTTAGGCCCGGACAATTGCTGATCCAAATGGATAAAGCGCGCCCCCGGCAAGTGTCCGGCCTCGTATGCTTTTTGCCCCGCAGTGGAATCCATTAGATCGTGACGGCAATCGATAATCACGATGTGTGTCTGATCAATTTGTCTGGCCAATTCCTGTGCCGATATCAGACTGGTAAACATCAATGCTCCTGTTCTCTTTTATAAATATCAAAGGGCGATTTTTAGTGACTTCGCTTCATTCAGAACCTATCGAATCCACATCAATTTTAGGTTGATTGTTTTTGGTGTTATAAAACGTCGCAATGACTCCACTACTGAGAATGACGACAATGCCCAGCCAGCTTAACCAATGTAGCGTATCGCGCCAAATGACTATATCCCAAATACTCGAGAACACGATGCCTACGTATTGAAGATTGGCGGTCACCAAAGTATTACCAAGCCTGTATGCCCGGGTCATGGCAACTTGCGCACCTGCGGCAGTTAAACCTACCACCAACAATAATAGCAAACCTTGTGCATGATGTGGATGCCAGCTTGGCACATCCTGATTTGCCATCGCGCCAGATATGACGGCACCCGATACGCCGGCGATGGCGCATATGGCAGAAAAATAAAATACTACGCGATATTCCGGTTCGCCCAGCAAGCCCATTTTTCGTACCTGAATATACGCCAAGGCGGCCAACATACCGGAAACCAAAGCAAAAACGCCACCGACCAACTGATCGGCATGTATCGATGGGCGCAATAATAAAATCACCCCAATAAAGCCCAGTAAAATTGCAAACAATAAGCTCGGTTCAAGCCGTCTCTTATTGTGCCACCATGCACTCACGAACAAAATAACCGCAATCCAGATGGGCGACATGTAATTCAAGGTGACCGCCATCGCCAGGGGTAATTGCCCTATCGAATAAAACCACAGCCAGAGTGCAGCCACGCCCACTACACCACGCCAAAGATGATCGCCGGCCATTCTGGTACGCAAGCTACCGCCCTGCCAAGTGACCATCAAATAAATGACCAGCATACCAATCAGACCGCGATAAGCGACGATCTCAGACGTGCTGTAATCGCTTGACGCCAACTTGACGCATACGCCCATGATAGAAAATAAAAAACTGGCGACCAGCATCCATAGGGATTGCATATTCATTATCCAAAAAAATAAGGGGAAGCTTTGCTTCCCCTCTTTATCAACGTATTTAAAACGATATATTGCTTCGATACCACTCATGGAAATGTTGCATGCCATCTTCCATCGGTGATTGATACGGGCCGACTTCATTGACGCCGCGCTCCATCAATATTTTGCGTCCGGCATCCATGCGAAATCCGATTTCATCATCCTCGATACAGGTTTCCATGTAAGCAGCGCGCTCAGCTTCGATAAATTCGCGCTCAAATAAAACGATTTCTTCCGGGTAATAAAATTCGACCACATTTTTAGTCTTACCTGTATCGGTAGGCCACAAGGTCGACACTACCAATACATGCGGATACCACTCAACCATGATGTTTGGATACAGCGTTAACCAGATCGCACCATATTTAGGCACATCGCCTTGGCGAAACTTCAACACCTGTTCTTGCCACAGACGATATTTATCCGAGCCAGATTTCAACAAGCCACTGTTCACGCCTACTGTTTGTACGCTGTAATCTGCACCGAATTCCCAGCGCAAATCGTCGCAAGTGACAAAGCTGCCTAAGCCCGGATGGAAGGGTTCAACATGATAGTCTTCGAGGTAGACTTCAATGAAGGTCTTCCAGTTGTAATCACACTCATGTACTTCGACGTGATCCAGCATATAGCCAGAAAAATCCAGATCTTTGGTGACGCTGAGCTGCGTCATTTTTTCCATGACGTTGTAGCCATTCTGCTCAAACAGCAAACCGTTCCAGTTTTGCAAAGGCGTCTGGGAAAGGTTCAAACAAGGCGTATCGGCGAAATGCGGCGCACCGATTAATTCGCCTTTTAAATCATAGGTCCAGCGGTGTAAGGGACAGACAATATTTTTTGCATTGCCGCGCCCAGTAGTGCCCGGACCACCCAACATTAATGCCTGCCGATGCCGGCAGACATTCGACATCAGCTCGATACCATGCGCGTTACGCACGAGCATGCGCCCGCCATTTTCAGACGGAAGCGTCGCATAGTCACCAACATTAGGCACCATCAATTCGTGGCCGACATAGCGTGGGCCAGATTGAAACAGTTGCTTGATCTCGCGCTGCAATAACGCTTGATCAAAATATACGTGAACCGGAAGTTGCGCGTCAGAACGCGCGAGTGTAGACAAAGAAGCCAGATCGGACATCCCCACCCCCCAAATTAATTTGCACCAACCTCGGGTCTTAGCTATTAAGAGAAAGAATCCATAAAAACCTGTTTTCGACTGAAATACATACCTAGTCGAAAATTCAAAACGTAAAACACACGCGAATGAAGAGGAAATTTTGGACAAGACCGAAGATTATACCCGAATCAGTCAAGATGAGTAATGAGTTCAATGTACTCGCTTTAAGGAATGAAAGTCTGAATAAGAATATAAAAATGTTTATTGAACTACTTTATGACACCGTTTCGGCCTTAGCTTCGACTTCATTTTCATCAAGTGCGGCCATCAGCGCACGATCCACTACTTTATCCAGAACCAGAATTTGCGCTTTTTTATCGCGGAAATTTTGCTCTAATTCTTCGGTAGAAACAGAGAAGGATTTCTCTTTTTGACTAGAGGTAAATATATACAGACTGCGCATGGGGCTAACCCAAGCCAACCTCACATTGTGCGTACTGCCGTCTTTTTTGGTAAATTGTAGCCAGACACCGCGCTCAAGATTGGCGACTATATCGACAAAATCATCCGGTGCAATTTCAGTTTCAACACCTTGTTCGGCCAAGACACGCTTTTCGATTCTTCGCTCGGCAGCTTTTTGCGCAACTTCAACCGCCATTTCCAGTTGACGTTCTGGTGTTAAATCAAGCGGTGCGCGAACGATTGCTGCATGGCATTCAGCCAAATCGGCAAAGAATTGCATCCGATCAGCGTCTTCCCACTTGATTAAACTTAACCACTTGTTGAGGCGGGAAAGTACCACCGGTAAGCGGTTCACCATTTCCTGACGTTGCTCTAAAGTGATTTTTGGTTTTACGCTCCAAATTAATTCATCCATGGTCTTGATGGCGTCTGCAATCGCATGCGGCTTATCATCCT
Organism: Undibacterium sp.; assembly: GCA_025359635.1. Lineage (GTDB taxonomy): Bacteria > Pseudomonadota > Gammaproteobacteria > Burkholderiales > Burkholderiaceae_D > Undibacterium. Next base: position 11,471 of record JANYFV010000013.1, read on the forward strand.
TGACGCTATACGCAAGCGTAAGGACTTTAACCCAGCGATTTTCAAGAAAAGTTTCAACAAAAGCGGCAACTTCACCAGTACCTACGCGCAGTGCAACTTCGTTTGTGGCAGAAATATTGGCTTGTTTAAATTTCTCTCTTTGCAAGGCACGAGTGATGGGTTCGGCAATTTCTGCCGCCCTTGCCGCTTCCTCTTTCTCCATGAAGGTTTCTAGTTCAGAAACAACTTCATCAAATAAATCAATTTTTTGATCAAACTCTTGCTGAACGCGACTGACATTACGCTGCATAGTTTGAAAGATAGGATCTTCAGTACCTTTTTGCTGATCCCACGAGGCACTATATTTAGACAACAAATCAATCAGGCGTCGAGCAGGATGGTTTTCTTGAAAGAAAAAATCCTTGTCCATCAATGCCGCTTTTAATACCGGCACTTGCAACAAGCCTATCAGCTCCTTAATTTTTGGCGGGATATCCTGATTATGAAAAACTGTATCAAATACCTTGGAAAGCAATTCAACCGTGTTTTTCTCTACGCCTCCGCTAGGCATTTCTGGCATGAGTTCGCGCATTTGCGACAAACGCATCGCTTCTTGCGCGCCCGACGCCATCTGGCGCATGGCCATATTTTTTTGCAAATCAGCTAAATACTGAAATAGCTTGGTGTCGACCACGTTGTAGGAGGCCTGGGCTTGTTGCGCGCCACCAGCTGCATACGGCGCATTGACATGCCCTTGCTGAGATCCGCCAGCTGAGTATCCTCCGGCATTGTTGCCTTGTTCATTCTCCGCATAAAAATGCTCACCCTCTTGCTGGGTAAAATATCTTTTTAGCTTTTTCGCGATTTCAGAATTTGTTAGTTCTGGTTTTCTTCCATCAACCGAACCAGCAGCGCTGCGCTTGACGCGATACGATTCTTGCAAGTCAGGCAAAATACCTCTTGCGACCAAGGTCTCATTTAGCGCTCGCAAGATAGGCGTGAGCTCAAACAAGATATCAGTGCGCAACAAAGGTAATATCAATTGGTGGGATGCGGCATCGGTACTAAACTCACACCATGCTGCTTGCAAAGTATTTAAGAATACTTCTGGGCGGAAGGGATTTTGCGCAATGCTAAGGCTTTCACGATCTAACACTTTTCCCAAGCGCATATTCAGTGCTGCGAGCTCTTCCGCATTCGTTAGCTCTATTGCGCGGCTCACACGACCCAACGCTAGTTTTCGGTCCATTTCTTCATATGAAACCAAGGTCATCGCGATGTCGTCCTGAGTGGCCTTGGTGCTTACATCGGAACGTAAAACCTGGATCTCTTTACGGAAACTCGCTTCAATTGCAGCTGAAGTCAGATAATAAAAGGCGTACGCATTATTTTTCAACAAGTGAGCAGCGGAGAAACTTAAACTCGCTTCCTTGGCATCACCCGATTGTTCAGATGCGGCAAACAAGGCATTCGACAAACGCGCTGAAAACGCATCTAACTGAGCGACACTTAAATGTGTCGCCTGTTGGATAAGCGCATGCCATACATCACCAGTTGTAGCAGACAGTGGCGGAACAGGGCGACTCAAATTGTCGATAGGGTTTGAGGACATGATTACACTTGATGCGTATTTTGTAACTTGTGGTTAAATTTCAATAAAAAACAAAAAGTTTCCATCATTCAACACTTTAATACTTTTACCGCTTTTGCCAAAAGCAAAGAAATGTAAGCATTTGTAAAAATGTGAAATTGCAATTCTATTTCATTAACGTACACTGATTTATAACCACGTCGATTGCCATACTATATTCCACAAATTTCCACAAGGCAATGTTTTAGTCATGATTTTAGCCTATTTTTTAAGCATTTTTCCCAATCATTGTACGACTATTGATTGAAAGAGTCTTAGGACGCATCTCCATACACGATGTCCACACACGGCAATGGCTTTGCTCTAAAATGTTGGGTTAAATTTGTTTTCTATTTGCCTCAGGTCTGCTTCCTATTTTATGTCAAAAAAATTGCCTACTTCCTCTCAACCCAGCTCATTTGAGGCCGCAATGGCTGAGTTATCTGAGCTCGTTTCCCAAATGGAAGCTGGCGAATTGCCATTAGAAGCTTCAGTAAGCGCCTATCAACGAGGCTCTGAACTAATAAAATACTGTGCAGGGCAACTCGACAAAGTTGAACAACAGGTTAAAGTACTTGATGCTGGCTTACTTAAACCCTACTCGGATGACGGCAAGGACGAGGCACAAGCATGAACGGTCAGTTTCATGACTGGATGACATCTACGCTGGCAGACTTTGAAGTTAACTTAGCCAATCTTCTGCCAGGTATTACGACTACGCCCATGCATTTACACGAAGCGATGTGCTATGCGGCGCTGGATGGCGGCAAACGCGTGCGCCCTTTGCTAGTATTCGCCGCTGGTCGTCTGTTTGACGCACCCGCTGAATTATTGACCAGAGCGGCGGCGGCAGTAGAAATAATTCATGCCTACTCCTTGGTTCACGATGACATGCCCTGCATGGATGATGATGCTTTGCGCCGTGGCAAACCCACTGTTCATGTCAAATACAATGAAGCTACCGCCTTGCTGGTAGGTGATGCACTGCAAGCGCAGGCTTTTATCGTTTTGTCTGAAGGCGAAGCCAGTGCCGAGCGTAAATTACCCATGTTGCACACTTTAGCCAAAGCAGCTGGCTCGGTTGGTATGTGCGGTGGTCAGGCAATTGATCTTGCCAGCGTCGGTCAAGCCTTAAGCCTGGCTGAACTCGAACAAATGCATCGATTAAAAACAGGGGCGCTGTTAAACGCTTCGATTTTATTAGGTGCACTGAGCGGAAAAAAATTAAACGTTGCTGAAACAAATGCCCTCACCAACTATGCCAGCGCAATCGGTCTGGCGTTTCAAGTAGTTGACGATGTGCTTGATGCTACCGCAGACTCTGCTACATTAGGCAAAACGGCGGGCAAAGACGCGGCGGCCAACAAGCCTACTTATGTCTCGCTATTAGGCTTGGAAGCATCCAAATTATTGGCAGAAAAATTACGCAACGATGCGCATGAAGCATTGTTGCCATTTGGTGAAAAAGCACAACATTTGCGCAATCTGGCAGATTTGATTGTGCAGCGGAAAGCGTAATATGGACTTACTCAACAACATTCACGATCCAGCCGATCTGCGCAAATTATCGCGCGCACAACTCGTGCCACTGGCCGATGAATTGCGCAATTTTGTGATTGATTCTGTTTCAAAAACAGGTGGACATCTGTCTTCCAATTTGGGCACGGTAGAGCTCACGATTGCGCCACATTATGTGTTCAACACGCCGGAAGACAGACTCGTCTGGGATGTTGGCCATCAAACTTATCCACACAAAATTCTGACTGGCCGTCGTGAGCAGATGCACACGCTACGCCAACTCGATGGGATTGCCGGCTTTCCGCGCCGGGTTGAAAGCGACTACGACACTTTCGGTGTCGGGCACTCTTCAACTTCAATTTCCGCTGCATTAGGAATGGCACTGGCAGCAAAAACTAAAGGTGAGAGCCGCCACTCGGTTGCCATCATCGGCGATGGCTCAATGACCGCCGGGATGGTATTTGAAGCGATGAATAACGCCGGTGTGCACGACGACATCAACTTGCTGGTGGTATTAAACGATAACGACATGTCGATCTCACCGCCGGTCGGCATGCTCAATCGCCATCTGGCTCGCTTGATGTCCGGTAAGTTCTATGCGGCAGCGCGCAATGTCGGCAAATCGGTATTGCCGGGCCCGGTACTGGAGTTAGCCAAGCGTTTTGAAGAACATGCAAAAGGCATGATCGTTCCCGCAACCATGTTTGAAGAATTTGGCTTCAATTACATAGGCCCGATCGATGGTCACGATCTGGAGTCGCTGATCCCGACGCTGCAAAATATCAAAAATCTTAAAGGCCCGCAGTTTCTGCATGTGGTGACCAAAAAAGGCCAAGGTTACAAACTGGCCGAAGCTGATCCGATTTTGTATCACGGCCCAGGCAAGTTCAATCCGGCCGAGGGAATAAAGCCTTCCAGCACACCAAGCAAGCAGACTTACACGCAAGTGTTTGGCCACTGGCTATGCGATATGGCGGCGCAAGATGAACGTCTGATCGGTATCACTCCAGCCATGCGCGAAGGTTCTGGCATGGTTGAGTTCGAACAAAAATTTCCTCAGCGTTATTACGATGTCGGCATCGCAGAACAACATTCCGTCACCTTCGCAGCCGGTATGGCATGTGAGGGATTGAAGCCCGTGGTCGCGATTTACTCGACCTTCTTGCAGCGCGCTTACGATCAGCTGATTCATGACGTCGCTTTGCAAAATCTCGATGTGACTTTTGCGCTGGACCGCGCTGGTCTGGTCGGTGCCGATGGCGCGACCCATGCCGGCAACTACGATATCGCTTACTTACGCTGCATTCCCAATATGATCGTGATGGCCGCTTCTGACGAAAATGAATGCCGGCAGATGCTCACCACAGGTTACCACTACCCAGGCCCTGCGGCGATCCGCTACCCGCGTGGTGCCGGTGTAGGTGCTAGCGTGGAAAAAGAACTCGGCAGCCTGGTCATAGGCAAAGGCGAGATCAAACGTCAAGGAACTTCCGTCGCGATCTTAGCGTTTGGATCGATGGTGCAACCGGCGTCAAAAGCGGCAGAAAAACTCGATGCAACATTAGCAAATATGCGTTTCATCAAACCGCTCGATATCGAATTAGTAAAATCTCTGGCTGCATCGCACGATGTGCTGGTGACGGTAGAAGAAGGCTGCACTATGGGCGGCGCGGGCTCAGCAGTTGCAGAAGCGCTGGCCGAAGCAAACATCTGCAAACCATTGCTGATCTTAGGTTTGCCCGATAAGTTTGTCGATCACGGCGACCCGGGTTTATTGCTTGCGCAATGTGGTCTTGATGCGGCAGGGGTTGAAGCATCAATTCGCAAACGCTTTATCATGGAAAAACCAAAACTCGCTGCGAATCAATAGGAATTAGAGCGTAAAGATGCCTACAAAGAATACAAAATGCCAATTGAGTATGTTCGGTCATTTGACGAAATTCTCCGTTTTTTTGCTATTCACTTATCTGATAACGTTCTCGAACTCTGCCGTCTATGCAGAGACGCGCGCAACAGCAGAACACATCCGTATTCAAGATTTGGAAAAAATCCATGATCCGATCGCGTCTTACATCGTAGAAATTTTAGCGCTCGCCATTAAAAAAAGCGGCGAAGCTTACGTAATCGAAAAATTGCCTGGGGAAACCATACCGCAAGCACGGCAAATTTTAGATATGTCACACAATCGCGGTCAACTTGATGTCATCTGGACTATGACAAGTGACCAACGAGAAAGTGAGATATTGCCAATTCGCATCCCCATCGATAAGGGCTTTTTTGGATGGCGCATTGCCTTTGTGAATGGCGACCAACCGAAACTATTACAGTCCGTTAAAACCCAGGCTGATCTAGCTAAATTTAAAGCTGGGCAAGGTTATCTTTGGCCCGATACCGAGATTTTAAGAAGTAATGGCTTACCTGTCGTCACTGGCAGTGATGAAACTTTAGCGAATATGCTGACGGCAAAAAGATTCGATTATTTTCCACGCCCGATTATTGCAATCTGGAATGAGCAGGAAAAACAAACAGCGTTTTCAAAATTAGCGATAGATAACACATTCGTACTACATTATCCGACTGCCTTCTATTTTTTTGTCGCTCCAAAACAAACAAAACTGGCGGCAGATCTGACACGAGGTTTAGAGCGCGCTGTTGCCGACGGTAGTTTTGATATCGTTTTTGATAAATATTTTCAGACGTATATTCAACAAGCGGATATCAACAATCGCATTATTTTTGAACTCAACAATCCACTGATAAAACCAAATTCTTTACCGCTGAACCGCGAGAAATTTTGGTTTCATCCTGATAGTAAAGACACTCGAATCAAGCACTGATAAAAATATTATCGAGTGTCAACAAAGAAAAAGAAAAGGAAAAAACTAGCTATGCGCAAAAATCAACGCTCGCGTTCTTTTTCCCACAATACATCACTGCCGCCAGCATAGCGATTCAACACGCGCGACAAGACAAATAACAGATCTGATAAGCGATTCATATACTGACGTGGCGCGTCATTAATCGCCTCACTTTTACCGACACTAACAATCACGCGCTCTGCCCGGCGGCAGACGGTGCGACACACGTTAGCGATCGCCGCAGCGCGTGAACCACCTGGCAGGATAAAATCTTTTAAGGGCGGCAAATCCGCATTGTAGTGCGCCAATAGCGCATCCAGGCGCTCAACCTGAGTCTCAGTAATCATCGTATAACCCGGGATGCAAAGCTCGCCCCCCATATCGAAAAGGTCGTGTTGTATCGATATTAATTCATGCTTCATTTGCGCCGGTATATCTTCACACAACAACACGCCAATTTGCGAATTGAGTTCATCCACATCGCCCATGGCATGCACACGTAAGGCGTCTTTATCGATGCGACTACCATCACCTAAGCCGGTTGTGCCTTTGTCGCCAGTGCGGGTGGCTATTTTTGAGAGTCGGTTGCCCATAATGTTGATCCGTAATAAGGAAGTAGCGAAGGATACGTGAAAATCTGTGTTGATGCAGCAGAATAGAACACTAGAATACAACATCTTCTACCCAGTATAATTATCGCCATTCAACTAGATTATCAAGGCAATGGCGACAAGACTCCCACCAGTACATGCGCTATCCGCTTTTGAAGCAGCGGCAAGGCACAACTCGTTCGCGCTCGCTGCAGAAGAACTGAGTATCACACCATCGGCGTTGTCGCATCGCATCCGACTACTAGAAGAACATTTATGCGAACGCGTTTTTGCGCGTGAGGGTCGCGCAGTAACCCTGACGGAATTTGGCCACCGTTACTTAGATGTTGTGCGACTTGCATTGCGCACACTGGCTGATTTCCCGCTACCCAACAAGGTCACGCAAAATACATTCCGCGTCAAAGTTACGCTGCCACCCACCTTCGCACGGTATATGTTTATACCACGCTTGAAGGAATTTACTAATCAATATCCTGAAATAGAATTAGAACTGTTTTTATTCGTACCACTATACGATCTGAGTCTTTCTGAAAGCGATGTGGAAGTACGTTTTGGTGCCGGCGAATATCCGAATCTTATCACCAAAAAACTCTTCGTAGAACCAAGCTTTGCAGTTGCCAGCCCGAGTTATCTGAAGACAATTCAATCGATCAATCAAGCTGCAGATCTGCGCCACGCCAAGCTATTGCGTTCGGCATTGGAACCTTGGCAACCATGGTTTGAAGTAGCAGGATTAGATTGGCCAGAACCTACATCCGGCCTACGTATTGATGACCTGGGTTTATTGCTGGAAGCGGTCAAACATGGTCACGGAGTTGGGTTGACGCGTCTGCATTTCGCCCAGGAATTGATCAATAGTGGCGAAGTTGTACGCCTATTCGACACGCAACTGGCAACACCACCTCACGCCTATTACCTGGTTCATGAAGCACAAGCGATCACGCGCCCAGAAGTGCAATTATTTATTGACTGGATGCAGGAAACCTATCTATAGGATTTAAGCAAACCACCCTATTTTGCGCAACCTACAACAACTAGCTTAGTTGCGGCAATTTTGCGTAAATCCAATCAAGTTGAGATTTGATGCTTACCCGGCTGTGCAAGCTATTTTTTCATTCCACTTCACGACATTTACTCCCTTCACCAGTAACCAAAGGCAAAATGAGGACTCGCCTATCAATGCCGGAAGCAAAATAGCGGGGCGGGGCTGATCAGATTTGCGAATGCGGGGGCAAAAAGCGCAGAAAATACAGGAAAAATAGCGATATTTCAGACCTGCAGCGCTATTTATTTATTGGGCGTTGCCCATTTTTGTTCTAATTTTCGGTATGTGCCGTCTGCACGGATGCTGACCAAACCCTGATCGAGCAGATTGGCATAGCGTTTGGAATCAGGCCATATTTTTGAAAAACTCACGTACAAATTATCTTCAAAAGCCACCCCAACCTGGCGAATTTTTCCTTTGAATTCGTCAGGGTAGGCAATTTGAAGATAATCAACGATACGAGTGTAAACAAGAGAAAATTCTGATCGTGCCATCAGCAATTTACGTAGGTTAGACAAATCAGAGGGTGCAACTTCACGCACAATTTTTTTATCGTTTTCAATTGCATCGCCATAGGTATATTCATGAGTGACGCCGACTGTCCTGCCACTTAAATCAGACACATTTGCCGACATCAATTGATTTTTACTCAAAGCATAAATGCCAATCGTCGCCCTAAAAAGCGGTTCATGATGAAACAAAAAATCAGGCGTCAATGTAACGTCATTCAGACTATCAAAACAGCCCAATGCTCGCCCGGTTTTCGTCAACATTAAGCACCGCGAATATGGCGCAGAAATAAACTCTACTTTAATGTTCACTTTTGCATACGCTGCCTGAATCACATCTACGGCAAAGCCACTAATTTTTCCATCTTTCAGCGCGGCATAAGGATACCAATTATCTTCACTAACCAAGGTAATGGTTTCGGCATGCGCGAAAGACGTAAGGACGCAAGTTAACATGCATGACATAAATAAATTGACCAAACCTACAACGTAAAAGTGCATAGTTCTCCGCGCATTGAAACGGGGCCAAAAAATATTTTGACCTGGTTGAAAATCGGCTAATTTTTTTGGTAGATTTTTCATTTTACAAACAACGTAAATTAATCTGGCAATTCGTCTCATTCTTTGATAATTATTAAAAATACATCACGATCATGCTGGCATCGATTATATCCACAATGCGACAGGCCGTGAATTTGATTGATGCAAGAAGTTCAACAAAAATAAGCCAGATTAATCGAATTTTGTCTACCAACCACAAAACAACGACGCTCAGAGTCAGGTTTAAAGATAGCTGCAAAAAAACTTCACCGCATTGTTTCATTCACTTCTTAGTTATCGGTTGTCATACAAGATACCTTTGCGATAAAATACACTAATTAGCTATTTTGACCCACCAGATAGATTCGCTACCATGACAGAATTCACCACTCCCGCACAACCAGCGCCCTACAAGAAAAAATATCGCAACCTGACGCAATGCGTTATCGAGCATATTACCAACAACATTCACGCTGGCGTGCTAAAACCTGGTGAAAAATTACCGACAGAATCTGAAATCATGGCGCTGCATGGTGTGAGCCGTACCGTCGTGCGTGAAGCTATTTCGCATTTACAGGCAGCAGCGCTGGTGCAAACCCGCCATGGTGTTGGTACGTTTGCTCTGGAGCCACCCGCCGCCAATCTTGGCATACACAATGAAGCGATTATCACCGTGCGTGATGTGCTGGCGATTCTGGAATTGCGCATCAGCCTTGAGACTGAGGCCGCATGGTTAGCAGCCTCGCGGCGCAGTGATGAACAGGTGGCTGAGATGGCTGCCGTGCTCAAGAAAATGCAGGCGGGATCGAGCCAGGAAGACGGCTCGGTCAATGCCGATGTGCAGTTTCATTTGCTGGTTGCGCAAGCCACCGGCAACCGTTATTTTGTTGAAATTTTGAGTCATCTCGGCACCACCATTATTCCACGCGCACGGCTAAATACCGCAAAACTGGCACATGACGACTCAGCAACCTACCTGGGACGGGTGAATCATGAGCACGAGGATATTTTTAATGCCATCTTGCGCAAAGATCCGGAAGCGGCGCGGGCAGCGATGCGTACGCACTTGAGCAATAGCCGTGAACGTCTGAAGCGTGCACAGGAATTAATTGAAGCGCAACAGACCTGAATTCGCTAGTCAGAGTTGCCTGACATCTGAAACTTGAAAAACACGAACCAGGGCATTCCCTTCGTTTTCGCCTCGTCCATGCGCTGCTCCCCGTAGGAAAATCTGATCTAAATAAAAATATTCACTTGCACTAACTTACTTTAAGTTGTACGATAACGTATAACTTAAAGATGTAAGCTTATGTGCTTTTCTAATTCACTTTCTTTCCCAACCTATTCCACTGGAGATACCATGCATCCTCAAGAGCTAAAACAGATACTTTCGTCCGGATTATTATCCTTCCCTGTCACCGATTTCGATGCTGCCGGCAATTTCAAGGCGGACACTTATGCAGATCGACTGGAATGGCTAGCGCCTTACGGTGCCAGCGCCCTGTTTGCGGCAGGTGGGACCGGCGAATTTTTCTCATTAACGCCGAATGAATATACCGATGTCATTCAGGTTGCGGTAGACACTTGCCGTGGCAAAGTACCTATTCTGGCCGGTGCCGGTGGCCCTACCCGCACGGCAATCGCACTGGCGCAAGATGCACAGCGCATCGGCGCGCAAGGCGTGTTGCTGTTGCCACACTATTTAACCGAAGCCAGCCAGGATGGTCTGGTGGCGCATGTAGAAGAAGTCTGTAAATCCATCGATATCGGCGTGATTGTGTATAACCGTGGCATCTGCCGCCTGACACCTGATTCATTGGAAAAACTCGCCGCACGTTGCCCGAACCTGATCGGCTTTAAAGACGGTATCGGCGATATCGAATTGATGGTATCAATCTGGCGTCGCATGGGTGATCGCTTTAGTTATCTAGGTGGTTTGCCTACTGCCGAAGTATACGCGGCGGCCTACAAGGCTATTGGCACACCGGTATATTCTTCAGCGGTGTTCAATTTTGTTCCTAAACTGGCGATGGATTTTTATCACGCGGTAGCCAAGGACGATCATGTCACGATGAATCGCCTGCTCGACCAATTCTTCTTACCGTATCTGGAGATCCGCAATCGCAAGGCTGGTTACTCGGTCAGTATCGTCAAGGCGGGGGCTCGTCTGGTTGGGCATAGTGCTGGCCCTGTGCGTGCGCCATTGACAGATTTAACAGCAGAAGAAGATGATATGTTGCTCAAGTTAATTCTGGCACAAGGTCCGCAATAGGCTTGTCAGCAGCGCCTAAAACAGCGGTTGAAACAATGACTGCAACAAGTAAAAAATAGAGGAATACGTAATGCAAATTAACGGAAAAATGGTCATCGGCCAACAGACAATACTCGGCATGGCAGGTACCGTGCGCGCGATAGATCCATCCACCAATGCGGAGATAGAACCGGCCTTCGGGTTGGCCAGCGAAGCAGAAGTACAGCAGGCATGTACATTGGCTGAAAGTGCCTTTGATACTTATCGCGAAACCACCTTGGAACAACGCGCCGCATTTCTGGAAACCATCGCAGATGGCATCATGGATTTAGGCACGACGCTGATCGACAGGGCGGCGCAGGAAACCGGCTTACCTCGCGCCAGACTCGAAGGCGAACGCGGTCGCACCATGAACCAACTACGCTTGTTTGCCAAAGTAGTCCGCGATGGCCGTTACTTGTCTGCCACACTCGATTCCGCCTTGCCGGATCGTGCGCCTCCGCGACCCGATTTACGTTTACGCAAAATCGCCCTAGGACCGGTTGCGGTGTTTGGTGCGAGTAATTTCCCGCTGGCATTTTCAGTTGCCGGTGGCGATACCGCGTCTGCGCTGGCTGCTGGTTGCCCGGTCGTGGTCAAAGCACATAGTGCGCATCTGGGCACCTCAGAACTGGTTGCGCAGGTAATACAGAAAGCAGTTGCCGCTTGTGGCTTGCCTGAAGGTGTGTTCTCGATGCTGATCGGTGATGGTCGCAATATTGGCCAAAGCCTGGTCAGTAACGCTGCGATCAAAGCGGTAGGTTTTACCGGCTCACGCCAGGGTGGTGTTGCCTTGATGCGCACCGCGGCGCAGCGCCATGAACCTATTCCGGTATATGCAGAGATGAGTAGCATCAACCCGGTGTTCCTGCTACCTGGCGCACTAGCCAATAACGTCAGCACGCTGGCACTAGCCTATGTCGATTCGCTGACCATGGGGGCAGGTCAATTCTGTACCAACCCTGGCCTGGTGCTAGCGCTACAAGGCAAACCGTTTCAAGATTTTGTCGATGCAGCGGCACATGCCCTGCACGCCAAAGCAGCGGCAACAATGCTCACTCCTGGCATACATCAGGCCTATACATCGGGTGTGGCACGCTTGCATACCATCGAAGGCGTAGAAATAGTTGCCCAGGGCCAGGTTGGCACTTCCGGTTGTGCCGCGCAAGCGAGTCTGGCGCTATGCGACGCTAAAACATTTTTATCTACGCCAGCGCTGCAAGACGAAATTTTCGGCCCGTCGTCATTATTGATCATGTGCAGCGACATCACGGAAATGCAACGCATTGCCGAGCTGATAGAAGGGCAATTGACTGTAACAGTTCACGCCACTGCTGCCGACCATGCATCGGCCAAAAGCCTGATGCCAATACTGGAAAGAAAAGCCGGTCGTATCTTGTTCAACGGTTTTCCGACTGGTGTAGAAGTGTCACATTCAATGGTGCATGGCGGCCCCTTCCCTGCCACGTCGGATAGCCGTAGCACCTCGGTTGGCGCATCAGCGATTGATCGTTTCGTGCGGCCAGTTTGCTATCAGGAAGTGCCCGCTGATTTGTTGCCAGCGTGCTTATCCGATAGTAATCCGCTAGGTATTGCGCGCGTAGTTGACGGTGATTTGGTTTTGCCCCGGTAAGGACTTAATTCGCAAATAGTAATTAGTAATTACCAATTAGTTCGCAGAAAAAATAGCTCAGCCCTTTCTCGGCATCCCCACGCAGGCGGGGATGCCGAGACCATGGCACAAATTAAAATAAAAAAATACGGAGACACTCCCATGTATCAACAAACCGTCGGCAAGTACAGATGGACCATCTGCGCCCTGCTGTTCTTTGCCACTACCATCAATTATCTTGACCGCCAGGTCTTAAGTTTACTGGCGCCAGACTTATCCAAAGAATTTGGCTGGACCAACAGTGACTACGCCAACATCACTGCCGCGTTTCAATTTGTGTACGCCATTTCCATGTTATTTGCTGGTCGCTTTATCGATAAAATCGGCACAAAAAAGGCCTTCATTCTGGCGATCACGATCTGGTCTATCGGCGCAATCATGCATGCTTTTGCACTATCTCTAGGAACCGCAGCTTCGAACATTTTTACCTCTCTTGGCTTGGCGGCGGTACCGGTCTCGATTGCGGGTTTCATGATTTCACGCGCGGTGCTGGCGTTGGGCGAAGCAGGTAACTTCCCATCAGCGATCAAGGCAACTGCGGAATATTTTCCTAAAAGAGAACGTTCATTTGCAACCGGAATTTTTAATTCCGGTGCGAATATCGGCGCTGTACTTGCCCCCATGACCGTACCAATGATCGCCGCAGCCTGGGGTTGGCAGGCGACCTTTATTATCATCGGTGCTATCGGTTTTATCTGGATCGGATTCTGGATGATTTTCTATGACAAACCAGATCAACAAAAACGTCTATCTGCTACTGAACTGGCTTACATCAATGCGGACGAGACATTTGATGCCTCTCTCAGCAATGCAAGCATCGCTGACAGTGCAGAAAAAAAATTCTCCTGGTTTCAGCTATTAGGCTACCGTCAAACCTGGGCCTTCGCCTTCGGCAAATTTATGACTGATGGCGTCTGGTGGTTCTTCTTATTCTGGTTACCTAAATATCTGGCCGCGCAGTACGGGATGAAGACCACCGACTTCGTCTTCCCTTTGGCGGTGCTGTATAGCATGACCATGGTGGGTAGTATTGGTGGCGGCTGGTTCCCCACTTATTTCATCAACAAAGGTGACACCCCTTACGATGGCCGCATGAAAGCCATGCTGTTGATCGCGTTCATTCCTCTCGTCGTTTTATTGGCGCAACCATTTGGTTATATCAGCTTCTGGGTACCCGTCATTCTCATCGGCATCGGCACCTCGGCACATCAGGCCTGGTCGGCGAATATATTCACCACGGTATCGGATATGTTTCCGAAAAAATCGGTCGCCTCGGTAGTTGGTATTGGCGGCATGGCGGGCGGCCTGGGCGGTGTTTTGATCACAAAAATGGGGGGCTGGATTTTTGATTATTACGGTGCACTTGGCCAGCTTCATACTGGTTACACCATCATGTTCGCCATCTGCGCCACAGCATACCTGGTTGCCTGGAGCGTAATGAAAACACTGGTACCAAAATACCAGGTCATTACTGATTTATAGACGACAAGAACAAGATAATGACGAGTATGGTGACGAATATAATAAGTACGGAACGTGTCAGCAACCTCAACTGCCTGGTGGGTGAAAGCCCGATATGGTGTGCCGCACGGGGTGCATGGTTTTGGGTAGATATTCCGGCCAAAACCATCTGGCAGCTAGACGCCAGCTCAGGCACACTATGCAGCTGGCATACAAGTGAAATGGTCGCCTGTATCGCCCTCAAACAAGACGGTGATTTGATTGCCGGCATGGAGAGCGGCATCTTCAGTCTGCATTTGGGTGATCATAAAAATGCGCAAGAACAGCGCCTGGCTGCGCCAGAAAAACTGGTAGCAGGCATGCGTTTCAATGATGGTCGCTGTGATCGGCAGGGGCGCTTCTGGAGCGGCACCATGTTTATGGAGATGGCAGCTGCGCGCCCTGATGGTCACTTGTATCGTTACACCACTGAGCAAGGGATATCGCAGCCTTTTGTCTCGAACCTCATTGTACAAAATGGCTTGAGCTGGTCACCCGATGGGCGCACCATGTACTTGTCTGATTCGCACGCGTCGCGTCAGTTAATCTGGTCTTTTGATTACGATATCGATTCCGGTACGCCTTCCAACCAACGCGTCTTTGTCGATATGAATGCGCACCCAGGCAGACCAGATGGCGCGGCGGTTGATAGTGATGGCTGTTACTGGATATGTGGTAATGACGGCGGCTGCATCCTGCGCTTTACACCCGAAGGAAAACTCGATAGCCGAATTAATCTCCCGATGGCAAAACCCTCGATGTGCAGCTTTGGTGGTGATAAACTCGACACCTTATTGGTCACCTCAATCGCTGCTGGCAAGGCTGAAGGCGATCAGTGGGCCGGTGCAGTCGTAATGCTGCGACCTGGCGTAAAGGGCATGCCGGAAACCGCTTTTTCTGCGTAAGGCATCGATGTCTTTTCGCTTATTTCATTACGGTATCGCTCTCGTTGCAAGTGCACTTTGTGCCTCTTGTGCAGTTTGTGTGAAACCCTCAACAGGCAGCAGCGATAAAGCGGCAGCACCGATCTCCCAGAGCCAAATGTGGGAGCCGGATTTAGGTAATGGCAAGTATCAAAACCCCATCTTGCACGCCGACTATTCTGATCCTGATGTGATACGCGTAGGCAGCACTTACTACATGGTATCGTCGAGTTTCAACAGCTCTCCGGCACTGCCTTTAATGCAATCAAGTGACATGA
This sequence comes from Undibacterium sp., assembly GCA_025359635.1. Classification (GTDB taxonomy): domain Bacteria; phylum Pseudomonadota; class Gammaproteobacteria; order Burkholderiales; family Burkholderiaceae_D; genus Undibacterium. The sequence continues at coordinate 26,824 of JANYFV010000013.1, forward strand.
CTCACTGGAAGATTGTTGGACATGCACTACAGCGTCTGGTTCCAGCGGATGTCTTCGCTACACCCCAACACGGCAAAGGTGTCTGGGCACCGTGCCTGCGATTTCACGATGGCAAATTCTGGATTTTTTACCCTGATCCCGACTTCGGCATTTACGTTATCACGGCAAAAAACTTTTCTGGCCCCTGGAGCACACCGCATCTTCTGGCCGCTGGAAAAGGCTTGATCGACCCCACCCCACTTTGGGATGATGATGGCAAGGCGTGGTTACTGCATGCATGGGCAAAAAGCCGCGCCGGATTCAATAATCAACTCACGCTAAAGCAAATGGCGTCCGACGCCAGTCACCTGCTCGATACCACTGGCAAGCTCGTCGTCGATGGCAATGCGTTGCCTGGTTACAGCACATTGGAAGGGCCAAAATTATATAAGCGCAATGGCTACTATTACATCTTCGCCCCGGCCGGTGGAGTAGAAACCGGCTGGCAAAGCGTGTTCCGTTCAAAGAATATTACCGGCCCTTACGAAGACAAAATTGTATTGACGCAAGGTGCCAGCAACACCAACGGGCCACATCAAGGTGCTTGGGTGCAGACACCTGAAGGCACTGACTGGTTTTTCCATTTTCAAGATAAAAAAGCCTATGGGCGCGTCGTCCATCTGCAACCCATGCTATGGAAAAATGATTGGCCTGTCATCGGCACAATGAATGAAACAACCGGTATAGGTGAACCGGTAGCGCAATGGCACAAACCTATCAACATCAGTGACGCGCGTGAAAACCCGCCAACGTCAGATGATTTTTCATCGGATAAATTGGGACTACAGTGGCAATGGAACGCCAACTGGCAAGATAACTGGTATTCGCTGACTGCGCATCCGGGCTATTTGCGTCTTTATACTCATACGCAAACGCAAGCAACAACAAATCTGTGGAATACACCGGCGATCCTGTTTCAGAAATTACCTGCCACTGATTTTACAGTGGATACACAACTCAATTTTCAAGGTCATGAAGGCGATCGCGCAGGTCTCATACTGTACGGCATGAGCTATGCATGGATAGGCTTGGAAAAACACCAGGGGCAGACCTGGCTAGTACTTGTCACCTGCATGGACGCCGCTAAAGGTAACGACGAAAAAGTTGTAGAGCGTATCTCTCTGAATGGCAATTCTGCGCACCTCCGCCTGGTCATGAAACCACATGGTGTCAGTCAATTTTATTTCAGCCAGAATGGAAAAACATTCAGCGCCGCCGGCAAGGAATTTACAGCCGCACCGGGACGCTGGGTTGGCGCAAAAATTGGCTTATTCAGCGTGAGTGGCGAGCACAGAGATAAAAATGAAAAAGATGAGAAAGATGAGAAAGATGAGAAAGATGAAAAATCATACTCAGATTTTTCATCTTTCACTTTCTCCCACTAATTTTTAACGATTCAGTTCGCTCAAAGTTCAGACCGTAAAACTCTTGTTATAAACCGTCCCGCCTATCGTGACATTGTTTAAACTCAAGCCCTGTACGTTATACAAAAACAGCGCTTGTTTTGTATTCACTGGCGTACCAAAATTGCAGTCACTAATGCTGACATTGCTGACTGGCAGCACCGCTGGCGCTGGCTCAGGTCCGTTGTAATTTGAAGCGACCGGTCCCAAAATAACGATCGCTTGATAACAGGAAAAGCGCCCGCCTTTTGCGGCGACATTGCCCACGGTTACATTTGAAATATGCACATTCGACACTTCTGGTGGCCGCGTTCTGACATTGTCGGCAAGTGGCGTGTAATCGCAATCAAAAGTGATCACTGCACCGGCGGCCGTGGCGACTGTCTTGGCACTGATCGGTGAGTTCGGTGGTGACGCGTAAAATGACGGGCTGGTCTGTACCCCGTTAGGGATCTGAATATTGCGCACGTAAAAATTTCTTAAATAACCACCACGGTTCATATTGGTTTTTAAACGTATCGCGGTATTGAGCGGATTCGTGGCCCAGTTAATATTTTCGAACAAGAGATTTTGCGCGTAGACATTTTGTATTCCGCCCGCCATCTCACTACCCAAGGTAACAGCACCATGGCCACTTTGCATGGTGCAATTCTGGATCACGATATTCTGTGATGGGCCATATTGCGTGTCGAGATCCTTGCCGGCTTTGATGGCAATGCAGTCATCACCAGAATCAAATGTACAGGCATCAACCAATACGTAATTACAGGCTTCCGGATCAAAGCCATCGCTGTTCGGGCCATGACTTTTGGCATACACATTCTTGATCATGATGTCACGGCAATTCACGGGATGATGCTGCCAAAATGGTGTATTCGTGACCTGGTAGCCCTGCAATAAAACTTTGTCGCAACTGATGAACTGTATCATCGGTGGACGCAGATAATGCCCCATGCCAAAGATGCGTTTCGCGAGCGGAACGCCTGCCTCAGATAATGCAGGAAGATAAGCTCCATCTGCGCGCCAGTGTTCGCCTGTACCTTGTATCAACGCTTGCTGCGCATCAGACAAACCAGGTGCGAGTGCGGTCAGCGATTTGGGGTTCAAGGAGTTCAGCGTATTTTCCGACATATTGCCTGCGACGAAATTGGGGCTGCTGCCCTGCGCTACTGAGTTGATGGTTTTATTCTTACCTTTCCAGGTCCACCAGCAATCCTGACTTCCGGTAAACGGTACGCCGGCCTGGCCATTGAGAACGCTGGTCCAGTCGTCGCCGGTCAATGCAATATTACTTTGGCCGTAGGCGTACACCATCGGTGAAAAATTCAGGCAGTCATTGCTTTGCCATCTGGAGATGACCAGCTTGCCGTTCGCACCGCAATCGACTGCACCGTATTTGGCATAATCTGCCGGGTCATTACTGAAATAAACCTGCGCACCGGCGTTCAAATGCACGTTAACGTTCGAGAGCAAAACGATGGGGCCAGCACAATACCAATTACCAGCAGGGATCACGACACGGCCGCCGCCAACCTGATGGCAAGCAAGGATCGCTTTGGCAATCGCGGCATAACAATCGGTGGCATCGCTCACAGGAGACTTCAGCGTCGCCTTCTCTTCATACGAGATCCACGCGGCGACTGTCGCTAGCTCACAAGATACAGCGCCAAACGCGGTAATCAAAAAACTCTCTTTGCGAAACACTAAAGGTTTTGCAAAACGATCAATGATGAGTTGTGCCTGATCCCAAGGATCTTTCGGTACCGTAGCTACCGCCTTGGAGATGCCGCTCGCCAAGGATATACCAGTGACAGACATCGCCTGCATGAATTTTCTGCGCTGCTGGGCAAATTTATTTTTGTTCATCGCATTCTCAATTTCAATATTAATGTGATTTTCTTTATTCGTTGGTATTATTAAACTCAGCCAAAAACACCTCGGCTGGCGACGGTTTGGCGCTATACCCCAATTGAGAAACCGGATCGATACCAACGTTTAACAGATTGCGCCAATAATCATTCGAGCTGTATTGCGCAGGGCGGTAAGGCAGCGTGCCGTTCTTATTCCAATCCGACCAAGGATGGGTTTTATGAATATGTGCACCGATAATTGAATTCAGAATCACGCTCTTGCCGACTGTTTCCAGTACCGTCTTTGACACCGTGCCGACGGGTGCCGCATAGCCATCAACCAAGCCCAAGCTGCAAGAGTAGCCGGGCGTGTTCACTCTGCCATAGGGCGTACATTTTTGCGTGTGAAACCATTGTCGCCCCAGATAAAATTGACCGGCCAGGGCATTCGCACTGCCATCATGGGTAAATTTGCAATGATTAAACACAAAGCCGTATTTGCTCTGGTAATTGGTGTTGGGTGCAGTCACGTAAGAGGTCGATCGATCACCTAATGATTTGATCTCGCTCTGATAAAAATAGGCGGTAGTGTCACCAAAAATGAAATCGACATTTCCTTCGATATACGATTGATTAAAAAAACTGCGCACCGTCTTTGCAATCTCAGGGGACTTCAAATACAAGGTATCCTGAAAACCCAATACACGAACGTTCTCAAATTGCAGCTTGTCCGCACCATCGAGCATTAATGCCACAGCCTGATGGTGCACCACTACAGCCGGTGCCGTGCCTGCGGTAGCGCCGCAAGTGCTGTTGGGACATTCAGCGCCAGGCTCTACTTTTTCTTTGTTATAAGCGTTTTCAAACGTGATGTTTTTGGCTTGAAATCTATTGCTCTTTATCCAGGCGATGGCAGTGCCGCTAGTTCCGACCACGGGTCGATCTTTCAGTGAAGTAAACATCTCTTGAATGGCGTCATCAAGACCGGAAAACTGTGCGCCGAATCTTGCTACATAAGCGCTGCCCAACAGTGCGGCATGCACGCTCGCTGAGATTCTGGTGTGGCTTGCATCCTTGTCGTTGGAATACAGTGTGATGGGGATCTGTGTTGCCGGCACATACAGCAATTCACGATACACACCCGGTTTTAGCAATATGTAAATGCGCGCTTTGTGCTGCGCCTGAAGTGCTAAGGTTCTGCTTTCGATAACGGCCTGGTTAATCGCTGCCTGTACGCGATGAAACACCGTCTTGCCATTCTCCTGCGCAGCCGGATCGACGATATAATCAACCGGAAGCGTGCTATTTTTTGCCAGGGCATCCTTCAAGGGGTCCCAGTGATCGGTAATTTCCTGACCGGCCTTACCGACAGTTTTCAGCACTTCAAGATAGTCATAGCGTTTGGCTTGATCTGCGCTCAATTGTGGTCGGCTATCTGGTGTCTGTGTGACAGGGAAAGGCACAAACTGATCGTCACAATGCACCGTCGCCACCCCAGAAAAATCAATGTTGGAATTCGCTTCTGATGAGGCCACAGCAGTCTTATCTTTGAGCAAATTCACATACTTGATTTGCTGCGCGGGCTGAGCGTCAAACAGCACATTCTGCAGTTGAATTTGCAAAGAATGCTGCGCGTCGTAGCCTTGCATAATCACCCGGCCAGGTGTCAGGCTATGCACCCGCGCTAGTGTGATTTTTTGATACTGCGGAATCAGCCTACCCTGTGCCTGCGGGTTGTAGCGGGTGTCGATATCAATCGGCTTACGTACATCGCGCAGACAGACATTTTGATACAGCACATCCGTCACCAGGCCACCGCGCGAGACATCGCTCTTGATGCGCAAACCCGAGCTGCTGCCTTCCATACTCAAGCCATCCACCAGAATATGGCGCACGCCGCCATTGGTCTCGCTGCCTATCGACATGCCGTGCCCGTTATAAAAATGATTTTGCAGGATAGAGATATTTTCGCTGGGGCCATTATTACCGGCCTTGATGGCGATATTGTCGTCACCAGTGCGCAGATAGCTATGTGCAATCGTGATATTGCGTGAAGAAATGGGATCTATGCCATCGGTATTTCTGGCGTCAGTTGGTGTATCAAGACGCACACCCCAGGCAGTAAAACCATCTACCCGATTTAAGGTGACATGAAAATTTGCTGAGTTGCGCAAAGTAATACGGTACAGAGTGATTTCTTTGGAACGGCTAATTTCAATCAGGCGCGGCACATTGTGTTCATTATTTTCTTTCTGAGCACGACGTGCCAGTTGCCACCATGATTCTGTTTTACCTGCAAGCAGCTGACCGCCCTGTCCATCAATCACGCCATCGCCCATGATACTGCTGCCTTGCGCATCGTCGATACTGATGAAAGGTTTACAGCCACGCCCGGCCACACCGTTGCTGCCACAAGTGTGCAAGCCTTTATCATACAAGGCCGCATCAGTACTGGCATACAAGGTGACACCGGAATTGATACGCAAACTGACGCCGCTTGGCAGCATTAGCGGGCCGGAGACGAAGGTGGTTTTTTCGTTATTGCTGGCTAGCTGCACCGCCTGACCGGCGCTACATTGATTGAAGGCCTGCTGTATGCGCGGCGCATCATCTACCCCTGGCTTTGCGGCATCACTCTGCGTAGCAATCAGCACCATGCAGACCGGCGGCAAAACTGGCTCAATGACCTGACGGGTATCCTGCGCATGCACCTGTATGGCGCATGCACTTAGCAAAAAATACGTCAGGAGGCGTGAGGTAGACTTCATTTTGTGATCCTTGAGCGGCATGATGCGTTGTGTCTTTGGTCGGCTATGCAATGGTGCGCGTGGCGCAGCCTATTTATCGTTTTTAAAAAATGGCGTGATGGAGTTGAATGTTTGTTTCATTTCCTGCTCGACCATCCGGGAGAAAAATTCTGCCCCTTTGGCACCGAGATGGGTGCGGTCAAAATCAGTTTTTGCCGCGCCGGCAGGTTCGAGCTTATTCACATCGATTTTAAGCGTGGCGATCACATTTTCCGGCGGCGCCATGGCCAGAGTATCTGCTTCGGCCTGCCCCATGGCCTGCACTGCTGCGTAACTGTCGGCGTTCAGATCGAGCAAGGCAAGCCGCTGTTCGATCGCCACTTTCCGGACCGCGTCTGCCCAGGCTGCAAGATTATTTTCCAGTGCTCCAGCATGAAAAGTCCTGCGTGTCAGCGGTGTCACCAGCACGGGTGTACCGCCCAGCTCCTTAACTTCGCTGGCATAGGTCGCCATATTCAGCGGGAACTCGGTGACCAGATCGGTAGATCGCCCGGGTTTGCCCGGCTGATCGTTATGGCCAAATTGAATTAGCACATAGGTTGCGCTATAGCGACCGCCCGCACGCAATAAATTCTGTACATTGCTCCACAAGCCTTCAGCACGAAAACTGCCTGAACTGCGCCCGCCTCGCGCCAAATTGATGCAACTGACATTCGCTTGAAAACGCTGACACAACGCGTCGCCGTACCCACTGCGCGGTGCCATGGTCGAATCGCCCACCAGAATGACGCGTATCGGCGCAGCGCTCACCAGACTGGGTGCTGTTTGCGCAACCGCACTTGCTTGCACGCCAAACAAACTGGCAAGAAAAATCACTACGGAAAATCGAGAATTCATACTTTCGTCCTTGGCACGTAAACAAATTGCGTGCGCCAAATCATGATCTGGCGCACGCAGATTTCGTGACAGAAGCTTAGAAGTTGTAAGTCAGACGGGTATTCACAGAACGTCCAATCGGGCTTGCTGCGCTGCTCAGGTAACCGTTATAGCCACTATGGTTAGTCACCGGAGGTTTTGCATCAAACAGATTGGCAATACCGACGGCTATCACGAAGTGATTGAAGCCTTTATAAGCTGTGGTTAAGTTAAACGACGAGTATGGTTTGATGTCGCGGAAATATTGCGCGGCAACCAGATTTTGATCGTGATAACCGGTGTTGTAGTTTTGCGTCAATTGGGCATTCCAGTCTGTTTTTGACCATGACAAAGCCAGGGTATGCTTCCAGCGGAAAGTAATAATCGGCAAGCTACTGGTGGTACCGTTGCTAGCCAGACCAAAACGGCCGATATTCGATGAGAAATCGCCGCCCTTTTCTAACTGATTATCAAATTGCGTCAGATACGTTCCATTCAGTTGCACATTAAAATCACCTGCATCCGTTTTTGGTAAGCGGTAGGCAAGGCCAACGTCGATACCGCTGGCTTTTTGACCGCCGAGATTCATCGTGATGTTTTTGATGTACAGCAATTTACCCGTGGCATCGCGAACAAATAAATCCGCATATTTTGCCGGATTCAAGAAGTACGCTTGTTCCGGTAAATTGGCTAACATATTGTCCATCGTAATCTTCCAGAAATCAAAAGAGGCGGTCATATTCTTCATAGGCTCAATCACGACACCTAATGTTCCACCCTTTGATGTTTCTGGCGTCAAGGCTGCATTGCTGCCTGTTTGTCTCGGCAACTTCAAATTACACACCGTGGCTGAAACCAGACCTGGTAAGGCTTTGCCTGATCCGGCAACCGCAGGTGTCGCGCTTGGGCATTGCAATGGATCATCCCATGCAGCACCAGTTGTTGCGTTGGCACCAGCGACACGATATCCATAGCGATCAAATAATGTCGGTGCGCGGAAACCGGTATTGACCGAACCTCGAAACATTAATGCAGCAGTCGGTTGATAGCGGAAGCTCGCTTTAGGGTTAATCGTATTGCCGAAATCGCTGAAGTGATCGTCACGTACGGCGAGGTTAAAATTGAGCTGCTTGGTGGCTGGAATTTCCAACTCTGTATATAGTGCAGCAACGTTACGTGCTCCCTGACCATGCGATGGCACAGATGCAGCATAGGTCGCCAAATAGCCCAGATCCGTCTTGGTATCTTCTGTCGTATCACGGTGATAATCTGCACCGATCGCAATACCCAATGGGCCTGCTGGCAATTGCATTAATTCTTTATTCACGGTGAGTTCAAGTCCGGCAAAAGTACTTCTTGAAACACGCAGTATTTGTCCGTCCAAGCCGATACTCTTCAGGTAATCCAATCCAGCAGTGTCTTGCAAGCCAAATGGATTGAGTGTCCCATTACTGATACCAGTGAGCAGTTTGGCGCCGTCAACAGAACCAGAATCCAATGCACCAGTGCGATCACTTACGCCATAGACAACTCCTGCTTTATAGTCCCAACCTGCCAGACTTCCCTCATCGCTCAGGCTAAAGCGCTGATTGATTTGTTCATCTTTAGTGATATATGGGCCAAGCTCAGCCACGCTCCATGTCACAAGCAAAGGTGCGCCTGTTACACCGGCAACAGTTGGTACGCCGCCGCTTTTTCCCGGATACCATTTACTGGTGGATGGCAGCAGTGCAGTAACCCCATTGGCAGCAAGACTAGTGGTGGGTACTTTGGTGCCAAAAATATGTTCTTGTCCGCGGGAATAATCAGCCGTGATGTAATGGTCGTCACTGATTTTTTTGCTCGCTTTTGCATAGAACGTAGTCTGATCATTCTCGTACAAAGCAGTGTTATAGGTCAGATTGTTAATGACACAGGTATTGTTCGCACCCTTTATTGAGTATGGCGCGGTACATCCAGTAGCGTAATAAGGGTTGGCCGCCTTGAAGGTTTTAACGCTTGGTATGGTGAAGTTTGCCGGGCTGGCGAAGCCGCCACTGGCCAGAGCAGGTGCACGACCTATGCTGGTTAATAACTCAGGAGAACTCAACTCTGCACGGTCTGAACCCAACAGACGACTTCTGCGGTGTGCGTCCATCGTTGCATAGACATTCCAGCCATCTTGTTGCAGATCACCGGCACCGACAATAAAACTCAGGCGCTGCTCATCGCCACCACCAGTTTTTCGCGGCTGTACTGTTTGTGCCGTAATTGAAGCCCCTTTGTAGTCACGTTTGGTAATGAAATTGACGACACCGCCAATCGCATCTGAACCGTAAATCGACGATGCACCATCATTCAAAATCTCTACACGTGCAATCGCACTCATAGGAATAACATCCAGATTCGCGTAACCATCAGCGATTGCCTCGTTGGCCATACGACGGCCATTGAGCAAGACCAAAGTACGATTCACACCCAAGCCGCGCAGATTAATATTGGTACCAGAACCAGCATTCGATGGTGCCAGTGAACTCGATTGCGGCAATGCCATCATCAGATCTGCCAGCGAAGTCATACCACGCTTTTCCAGATCTTCACCGGCAATGGCGGTGATCGGAAGTGACGCTTCACTAGCGAGCCGTTTAATCGACGAACCAGTAACTTCAATCCGCTGAACTTCTTGTGCCGACACTTGATTCATCATTGTGATCACAGCAAGTGTAATGCCTGACAACACCAGTTTTGGTGTATGGTATGTATTACTTTTTTTCATTTTCGTCTCCTACTAATTTATAATTAAATTCATGCCTTCTTCAAGAGCATGGAACACTAGTCGGAGCACCTCGCGTACTCGTTGCCGCGACGACGAAGATAAGGCCAAACCTTACCGAGGTCGCAAACGGTCACTTTGCATCTACTATTTCAATCCAAATCGCAATTCAACTTCTACTTAACCTCTTGAGAATGTACGTGTCACACGCTCCAGATGTGCCCGCATGGCACGTCTAGCTTCCGCCGGATCGTGTGCTGCAATCGCCTCTAAAATATTGCGGTGATCAGTGAGGGTTAGCTGACGTAATTCCTCGGTCTGAAAATGTTCTTTTAAGCGATTCCAGAGACGGCCACGTTGACTCCACAAATACTCAACGGTACCGACCAAAGCGCTATTCCCGGTGGCCCTTGCGATGGACATATGAAACTCGCGGTCAGCATGTTCGTTACTAGCATAATCTGCATGATGTTTTTCCATCTCCAGCACGGCTTTTAAGATGGCATCAATCGCACCGTCGGTGGCAACCCTGGCCGCGATCGCTGCAATTTCAGATTCGATCAGGCGACGTGCGGATAAGACTTCAAACGGCCCCGGCCCGACTTCAGGCAAATCGGTCTCGACATCTGCCTTCTCGCTAACATAGACACCCGAGCCGCCACGTACCTCAACTACGCCGCCTAATTCCAGCGCCAGAATTGCCTCACGCAAAGAGGCCCGACTCACACCGAGCTTGGTTGCCAGATCGCGTTCTGAAGGAAGGCGCTCACCTGATAGGATTTTCTCATCACTGATCAGTGACTGAATTCGATCAGCCACTACCCGATACAACCTTGGTTCGGGTGAGATAGCGTCATGGAGTGTATTAATTTTTTTTATCATAGTGCCAAGTAGTTTTAAGCAATGTGAGACAGATTTTTATTTGGTCAGGCCATTCTAATGTGGCCAGACCAATTTTGCAATGTGGACTAGCCAAATATTTTTTTTAGTGGCATACTCGCCACAACACAGAGTTAAAAAACACGTTCACCACGCAAAGGACGAGAGCATGAATGAGGTATCAACAGCTGCATCAATGGCGAATTTACCTTTGTTTATTCGCATGCACGACAACGATAATGTCGCTATCGTAGTCAATGACGGCGGCCTGCCTGCAGGTGCCAGGTTTGCTAGCGGCCTGGTATTGCGCGAAGCCATACCGCAGGGACACAAAATCGCCTTGCGCGCTCTGGCTGAAGGTGAAGCTATCTTGCGCTACAACGTCACTATCGGACATGCGGTGCGTGACATCGCCGAAGGCAGCTGGATAGAAGAATCACTAGTACGCATGCCGCCAGCCAGAGACCTGAACAACCTACCTATCGCCACCCGCATAGCGGTCAGACCAGATCCTTTGGAGGGCTATACATTTCAGGGTTTCCGGAATGCCGATGGCAGCGTGGGCACGCGTAACATCCTTGCCATCACCACTACCGTGCAGTGCGTGGCTGGCGTGGTCGAACATGCAGTCAAACGAATTAAGCAAGAGCTACTGCCGAATTTCCCGAATGTCGACGATGTGATCGGGCTAGAGCATACCTATGGCTGCGGTGTTGCAATCGATGCGCCGGGTGCCATGATACCGATACGCACGGTGCGCAATATCAGCCTCAATCCCAACTTCGGCGGACTAGCCATGGTGGTCAGTCTCGGTTGCGAAAAACTACAACCGGCACGCCTATTCCCCAAAGGATCGATTCCTATCCAGAATGGAGGTGACCCTGTGGTCGTGTGTTTACAGGATCAGGAGCACGTCGGCTTTGAATCGATGATCGCCTCGATTCTGAAAACTGCCGAACTGCAATTGGCTCAGTTAAATCAACGCCAGCGTGAAACTTGCCCGGCCTCAGAACTGGTGATCGGCGTACAGTGCGGCGGCAGCGATGCCTTCTCTGGTGTCACGGCCAACCCGGCGGTCGGTTTTGCCACTGATTTGCTGGTGCGCGCTGGTGCTACCGTGATGTTTTCCGAAGTCACGGAAGTACGTGACGGCATCGATCAACTCACCTCACGCGCCGCCAATGCGGAGGTAGCCGAAGCGATGATACGCGAGATGGAGTGGTACGATAATTACCTCAAGCGTGGCGGGGTAGATCGCAGTGCCAACACCACGCCCGGCAATAAAAAAGGCGGTCTCTCAAACATCGTTGAAAAAGCCATGGGTTCGATCGTCAAATCGGGCAGCGGCACCATTACCGGTGTATTGGCACCGGGCGAAAAGCTTAGCCAAAAAGGACTGATCTACGCCGCCACACCGGCCAGTGACTTCATCTGCGGCACCTTGCAATTAGCGGCTGGCATGAATATGCATGTCTTTACAACCGGGCGCGGCACACCTTACGGCCTGGCCGCTGTTCCGGTCATCAAGGTCGCTACCAGAAATGACCTAGCCAAGCGTTGGCACGATCTGATGGACATCAACGCCGGACGTATCGCCAGCGGTGAAGCCAGCATTGATGACATAGGCTGGGAATTATTTCATCTGATGCTGGAAGTCGCCAGCGGCAAAAAAACCTGGGCTGAACACTGGAAATTACACAATGCGCTGGTGCTATTTAACCCAGCGCCGATTACCTGAATATTTGCGTCTATTTCGCTACTTAAATACACTTTATTCATTCATGCTCAAATTGATCAGCAGCCCATTATCGTCATTCCCGCGTAGGCGGGAATCCAGTGTTACTACGAAGTACGTGCGTCCGCTCCGGATACCCGCCTGCGCGGGTATGACGGAATTTATTTCCAGCTAAAACGTAACGATAATCGACCCTCTCGAAATAACATATTTTTCAAATTAGCCCAAACCACGACATCATGACATCTACTACAACTGCCAAACCCTTCAAAAGAATTTTACTGACTGGCGCTGCCGGCGGTCTGGGAAAAATACTGCGCGAGCGCATTAGACCCTGGGCTGAGATTGTGCGCCTCAGCGATATCGGTGACATGGGAGACGCGCGCGAAGGGGAAGAAATTGTCCAATGCGATCTGGCCGATAAACCCGCTGTACTGGCGCTGATGGAAGGGGTCGACGCCGTCTTGCACTTTGGTGGCATCTCTACCGAAAATAATTTCGAAGCGATTATGCAAGCGAATATTCTCGGCACCTACAATCTGTATGAAGCGGTACACAAATGCCAGGTTAAGCGCGTGATTTTTGCCAGTTCCAATCACACCATGGGTTACTACCGCACGACTGATCTGGTCGATGCCGATATGCCAGCGCGGCCGGATGGTATGTACGGTGTCAGCAAATGTTTTGGCGAAGATCTCTCGCGTTATTTCTATGACAGATTTGGTATCGAAACCGTTTGTATACGGATAGGATCAGCCTTTCCTGAGCCGATCAACAAACGCATGATGGTGACTTATTTCAGCTATGACGATCTGGTCGAACAGTTACGCTGCTCGCTGTTCGCGCCACGCGTCGGCCATACCATCGCCTTCGGCGTCTCGGACAATGAAGGCAAATGGTGGGACGACCGCAAGGCTGGCCATCTGGGATTTAAAGCCAAAGACAGTTCCACAAAATTCGCCGGTAAATTTCCCGATAGCGCAGAGTATCCGGCCGCTGATGATGTCACCACTATCTTCCAGGGCGGCGGTTTTTTGCTCACCACACCGCAATACAAATAAGCCAGCAAAGATCCTCACACACAATTCAAATCGAACGAGACCCTCGTGAAAAAAAAATCTCAATTGCTAGTGGCTGTCGCCGCATTAACCTTGCTATTCGGCGAAGCTCGTGGCGAGGGTACCTACCGCAACACAGACAATAAAAATCTGGCCGACCTGGGAGAAGGTAGTTACCCTGTACCATACAAGAAACCCGTGATAGCAGAAATTAGTGATGCCTTGCACCGCATCCGCAATTATCTTGAATCAGTGACGCCGACACGCGTTATTCTCAACTCGTCTCGCGAGCCAGTCACTGACTTTAGCGAGCCAGTAGCCGATGCCATCTTCGAGCCGAGCAAAGGTGACTATGGCATCATGGTCTACGAAATGGGAGTGGTGCATTCTGGCTTACTCAAAGCCAGCGAAGTCACAGGTGACCAGCGTTTCAACCAGATGACCGCACGTCACTTACAATTTTTTTCCGACAAGATGCCATATTTCCGCGCTCAGGAAGAACAGTTTCACCTTGAACGCGGCAATAGCTTTTCGCGCTTCCTCGATCCACGTTCACTCGATGATGTCGGCTCTATGTGTGCGGCCCTGGTACGCGCCCGCTTCGCCAAAGTTGGCCCGGACATGCGCCAGATGATTACCACGTGTAGCAACTTCGTCTCGCAAAAACAATACCGCCTGACCGATGGCACCTTGGCACGCAAGCGCCCACAGGCATCATCCCTTTGGGCTGACGATATGTATATGGGCGTACCTGCTCTTGCTGAGATGGGCCACCTGACCGGCGACAAAATCTGGTTCGATGACGCGGTCAAAAACGTACTGCAGATGTCCGCCTATATGTACAATCAGCAGCTGGGTCTGTACACCCATGGCTGGAACGCCAACAACCCGGACGCACCACAGTTCTACTGGGGTCGTGCCAATGGCTGGGCTGTGCTAGCGATGAGCGACCTGCTCGATGTGCTGCCGAAAAATCATCCTGGCTATCCCAAAGTATTGGCACAACTGCGTGCCAGCCTGCACGGCATTGCGCAACTGCAGTCCGGTAGCGGCCTGTGGCACCAGATGCTGGATCGTAACGACTCGTATCTTGAAACATCGGCCAGCGCCATCTTCGTTTATACAATTGCACACGCCGTCAATCAGGGTTGGATCAACGCGGCTACCTATGGTTCAATCGCGCAGGCCGGCTGGAACGGTCTTGCAACCCGTATCAACGCCAAAGGACAAGTGGAAGGTACCTGTGTAGGAACCACGTTTGCCAGCGATCAGGTTTACTACTACAACCGACCTGTCAGCGTCGATGCCTTACACGGCTATGGTCCGACCTTGCTAGCAGGTGCCGAGATGATCACGCTACTCAAAAACCCTGCGATCAGCATCGAATACAAAGTCCGCACCTATCACTACATTCCATCCATCGGCGGTAAGACCGACTACAGCGAACACCATTAGCTAACTGACAGTCACACTTTTTTCGACCCGTATTTTTAAGTGAATTTAATATGACGAACATAAAAATTTTATCCTTGCTACTGCTCGGCATTCTCGCCAACCCGCTAGCTCAGGCAACTGAAAAACTCTCGGTCACGGTCAGCCATGACCTGGGCATTGCCCGACCATCGGAAACGATCACCGTTGCCTGGTCAGCGGTCAATCAAGCACTGCCGGGTGCATTGATACAAAAAATTGCAGTCAAAGATGCCAAAGGCAACGTGTTGCCATACCAGGTTACCAACGTCGCACCTTTATCGAAAGACCCGCATAATATCGGTGTTGCTTATGGTGAGCTGATCTTCCAATACAACTTCGCGGCCGGTGAAAAAACGGCTACTTTCAGTGTCGAGAAAATCGACACCGTGGCGCCACCATTCCCAACCACAGTAAGCGCCCGATTCGTACCTGAACGTCTCGACGACTTCGCCTGGGAAAACGACAAAATAGCGCATCGCACCTATGGACCAGCATTGGCAGCACCCGCCGCGCCCGGCAGCGGCAAAGAAGTCTTGATCACCAGCGGGCTCGACATCTGGTTCAAACGTGTACCTTATCCAATTGTGGACCGCTGGTATAACAAGGGACATGATCACTATCACAAAGACGAGGGTGAAGGCATGGACATGTACAACGTCAGCAAATCACGTGGTGCAGGAGGAACAGGTATTTGGAATGATGGAATTCTCTACGCCAGCAATAATTTCAGCAGCGCCAAAGTACTCGCCAATGGCCCGATACGTGCGGTCTTTGAGCTGAGCTACGATAGCTGGGATGCGGGTGGCATTCAGGTCAGCGAAGTCAAGCGGTTTACCGTCGACGCGGGTCACTATT